>NZ_JACCSO010000131.1 GCF_013812955.1 Nannocystis sp.
GGCCGTGCGCGCCGCGGCCCAATCCGACCGCCCCGCCCACGCCCGCGCCGTCGAGCGCCTCGCCGGCGCCAGCGAGCGCTTCTTCGCCGGCCACGCCGACACCGACCCGGTCGCCGGCCTCGCGGCCATCCGCCTCGCCAGTCAGCAGCACAACGAGGGCCTCGCCCTGCTGCAAGCCCTCAGCGGCGCGCCGATCCTGACCCCGGTGATGCTCCAGGTCCTCGACCTCGCGGCCCGCAACGGCCTCGGCGCCAAGCCCAGCGGCGCCGGCGGCGGCGACCTGCTCGTGATCTTCGCCCGCAGCCAGGGCGAGCTCGACCAGTTCTCCGCCCGGCTGCAAGCCGAGCTCGGCCTGCACCTGCTGCCGCGCCTCGGCGTCGCCGCCCCCGGCCTGCGCATCGAGGCCCGCGCCCCGATCAGCTCGCGCCTCGGCGGCTTCTTCAAGCTCGGCGTCGAGGGCCGCCGCGCCGCGCTGTCGACCGCGCTCTCGCTCCCCCGCGAGCGCTTCGCGGCGATCGACCCCGGCAGCCTCGACCTCGACGCCGCCGACAACCTGGTCGAGAACGTGATCGGCACCCTGCAGCTGCCGCTCGCCGTCGCCACCAACTTCCGCATCAACGGCGTCGACTACCTGGTGCCGATGGCCGTCGAGGAGGCCTCCGTCGTCGCCGCCGCCTCCAACGCCGCCAAGATGATCCGCAGCGGCGGCGGCTTCGTCGCCCGCTGCGACCCCGCGTGGATGATCGCCCAGGTCCAGCTCCTGCGTGGCGCCATCGCCACGGACACCGCCACCACCCCGGATGCGAGCACGGCCGCCGCCACCATCCGGGCCGCCGGCGCCGAGCTGCTCACCCTCGCCGATCAGTCCCACCCGCGTCTGCTCGCCCGCGGCGGCGGCGCGCGCGAGCTCGAGGTCCGCATCCTCGCCCCCGACATGCTGGTCGTGCACGCGATCGTCGACTGTCAGGACGCGATGGGGGCCAACCTCCTCAACACCATCGCCGAGGCCCTGGCGCCCCGCCTGCAAGCGCTGACCCATTGGACCCCCGGCCTGCGCATCCTCAGCAACCTCGCCGATCGCCGCTGCTCGCACGTGACCTGCAGGGTGCCGCCCGCCGCCCTCGCCACCAAGGGCTGGCCCGGCGAAGCGGTCGCGGCCGGCATCGCCAACGCCTCGCGCTTCGCCGAGCTCGACCCCTACCGCGCCGCCACCCACAACAAGGGCGTGATGAACGGCGTTGATGCCGTGGTCCTCGCCACCGGCAACGACTGGCGCGCGATGGAGGCCGGCGCCCACGCCTACGCCGCCCGCACCGGCGTCTACCGCCCACTCGCCACCTGGAAGGTCGGCCCCGACGGCTGGCTCGAGGGCGCGATCAGCATCCCCACCGCCGTCGGCACCGTCGGCGGTGCGACCAAGGTTCACCCCGCGGCACGGCTCGCCCTCGAGCTCCTGGGTGTGCAATCGGGCACCCCCAGCTCCAGCACGACCCTCGGCCAGATCATGGCCGCCGCCGGCCTCGCCGCCAACCTCGCGGCCCTGCGCGCCCTCGCGACCGAGGGCATCCAGCGCGGCCATATGGCCCTGCACGCTCGCTCCGTGGCGATCGGCTCCGGCGCGGTCGGCCCGGAGATCGAACGCCTCGTCCAGGCGCTCATCGACTCGGGCGAAGTCAAGCACGAACGCGCCCTGCTGCTATTGCGGCACCTGCGGCAATAACCGCGTCCTATCTTTGCGTTGCCACCAAGTCGGCTACAGTCACCGCCCCGTCCGAGGTCTTAATTTCATGGTCAGTTCCACCGAACCGCGACTGTTCTGCGTCCCGCCTCCCCCCGCCGACGACGAGTCCGCGCCGCGCTGGAACCCGCCCGACGGCGCCCCGCCCGGGCCCTGGACCATCGAGACCGCCTACCGCTTCTGCGAGCGCATGGCGACCACGCACTACGAGAACTTCCCGGTCGCCTCGCGCTTCCTGCCCTCGCACCTGCGCCCCAACGTCATGGCGATCTACGCCTTCGCCCGCACCGCGGACGACTTCGCCGACGAGCCGCGCTATGAGAACCGCCGGGTCGAATCGCTCGACCGCTGGGAGCAGCTGCTCGAGCTCTGCTACCACCGCGACGTCGCCCACCCGGTGTTCCTCGCCCTGCGCGACACCGTGCGCCGCCACAACATCCCGATCAGCCCGCTCAAGGCTTTGCTGACCGCGTTCCGCATGGACCTGACGAAGAAGCGCTACGCGACCTTCGCCGAGCTGCGCCACTACTGCCTGCACTCGTCGCACCCGGTCGGCCAGCTGGTGCTCTACATCCACGGCCACCAGGAGCCGGAGCTGCACCGCGCCAGCGACGAGATCTGCGCCGCCCTGCAGGTCGCCAACTTCCTGCAAGACCTCAGCGTCGACACCCCGCGCGGCCGCTGCTACCTGCCCGAGGAGGACCTCGTGCACTTCTGCGTCTCGCGCGAGGACCTGCTCGCCGGCCACCACACCCGCAGCTTCAAGGAGCTGATGGCCTACTCGGTCGCCCGCTGCCGATCCATGTTCCTGCGCGGGCGCCCCCTCATTCGCAAGGTCGAGCCCGGCCTGTCGATGGAGCTCGAGGCCACCTGGCGCGGCGGCATGGCGATCCTCCAGCGCATCGAGGACCTCGACTACGAGGTCCTGAACTTCCGTCCCACCCTCGAGAAGAAAGACATGGCCGGCATCGCCATCCGCTCGCTCTTCTCCTTCGGACGCCGCTTCATCCGCGGCGAGGTCTAGGCGCCATCCACGGTGGCACCAAGGCGCACTGGATACCTGATGGACCTCCTCCGCGCGCTCCCCAACCCCTCCGCGCTGTGGCACCGCCTCAGGCAGCGCTCCAGCTCGAACTTCAAGTTCGCGTTCCTGTTCCTCGGCCCCGAGCAGCGCGACGGCCTCCAGCAGGTCTACGAGTTCTGCCGCGTCGTCGATGACATCGTCGACGAGCGCACCCCCGGCCCCGAAGGCGACGCCGCCGCGCGCAAGGGCCTCACCGAGTGGAGCGCCGAGGTCGCCCGCGTCTACGAGGACCCCTACCTCGTCGAGGACCCGCCCCGCACCGAGCTCGGCCGCGGCCTCGTGCGCACCCACGCGGTCTTCCACTACCCGCGCGAGGCCTTCGACGAGATCATCGCCGGCGTGGCGATGGACCTCGAGCAGAGCGTCTACCCCGACATGGAGTCGCTGCGCCTGTACTGCTACCGCGTCGCCTCCTGCGTCGGCTTCCTGTGCATCGCCATCTTCGGCGACCAGAGCCCCTCCGCCCGCCGCTACGCCGAGCACCTCGGCCTCGCCCTGCAATACACCAACATCTTGCGCGACGTCGCCGAGGACGCCGCCCGCGGCCGCTGCTACCTCCCGCAGGACCTGCTCGCCCGCCACAACCTGACGATCGCGGACGTGCTCGAGTACCGCTACGACGGCCGCTTCGTCGCCGCCGCCGCCGACTTCGCCGACGCCGCCGAGCGCGAGTACCAGCTCGCCTGGCAGATCCTGCCCGAGCTCAAGCACCGCCGCCTGCTGCCCGCCGAGATCATGGGCCGCACCTACTACGAGATCCTGCTCGAGATCCGCGCCCGCAACTACAACGTGTTCACCCGCCGCGCCTCGCTGCGCCGCCGCGACAAGCTCAGGGTCGCCGCCCTCGCGATCGCCCGCGCCAGTCTCTCTGTTCTTTGAGCCAGCTGTCCTTCAGGCCAGGTCAATACGGCCTGACTTCGACCACCCCGGGTCCGACCACGCCAGGTCGAACCCCCCACCGTCCACGCGCCCATGACCGAACCCAGCAGCAGCAGCGTCCTCGTCCTCGGTGGCGGCCTCGCGGGCCTCTCCGCCGCCGTCCGCCTCGCCGAGAACGGACGCAAGGTCACCGTGATCGAGGCCACCAGGGCCCCCGGCGGCCGCGCCCGCAGCTTCCCCGACGCGGCATCCGGCCGCGAGCTCGACAACGGCCAGCACCTCATCATGGGCTGCTACCGCGAGACCCTCGCCTTCCTGCGCACCATCGACTCGACCGACGGCATCTACTTCCAGAAGGACCTCAGCGTCCGCATGGTCAAGCCCGGCGGCCAGCGCCTGAGCCTCGACTGCCCGCCCCTGCCCGCCCCCCTGCACCTCGCCGTCGGCCTGCTCAAGATGCGCGGCCTCAGCCTGCTCGACAAGGCCGCGGCCGTGCGCGCCGGCCTGGTCCTGCGCGGCGAGGTCAAGCGCCCCGACGACAACGAGACCTGCGATAGTTGGTTGCGTCGCCTCGGCCAGACCCAGACCCTGCGCAACGCCTTCTGGGACCCGATCATCTGGGGCACCCTCAACGACGACCCGCTGGTCTCGTCCGCGGCGATGTTCACCGCCGTGCTCGAGCGCGCCTTCCTCAGCACCCGCGACGCCTCGCGCCTCGGCGTGCCCAAGGTCCCGCTCAGCCGCCTCTACGTCGACCAGTCGCTCGCCTACCTGCGCGCGCGCGGCTGCGAGGTCCGCCTCGGCGATCCCGTGCGCGCCCTCGACGTCACCGGCACCCAGATCACCGGCGTCACGCTCAAGAGCGGCGAGAGCCTGCAGGCCGACGCCGTGATCGCCGCCGTCCCGCCGCACGCGTTCCTCGACCTGCTGCCCGGCACCTGGCCGGCGCACCCCGTCTATCAGGACATCGCCCGCCTGCGCACCAGCCCGATCGTCAACCTGTGGTTCACGACCGACCGCGCCCCCTTCAGCGAGCCCTTCGTCGGCCTCGTCGGCGGCCCGCTGCACTGGATGTTCAACCGCTCGCAGATCGAGGGCAGCGTCGGCGGCGAGGTCCTGCTCAACTGCACGATCTCCGGCGCCCGCGCCTGCATCGACGACCCACCCGAGGCCCTGCAAGAGCTGCTGCGCAGCGAGCTCGAGCGCTACTTCCCCGGCAAGGTCCCCGCGATCCACCAGTTTCGCGCGATCAAGGAGAAGCGCGCCACCATCTCCCACGCCGCCGGCAGCTACCACTGGCGCCCCGAGACCCTCGGACCGATCCGGGGCCTCTACATGGCCGGCGACTGGATCCGCACCGGCCTGCCCGCGACCATCGAGTCCGCCGTCCAGAGCGGCCACGACGCCGCCCGCACCCTGCTCGCCGGCTGATGTAGCCTGTCCGCAAGGACAGACCCCAAGGGACATGTCCTGAAGTACATGTCCATATAGACAGGCGTTGAACCGAGCCTTGATCGAGCCCCACAATCGCCGGTGGCGACTCGAGATTCGATCGAGCCGCGCGATCGCCGGTGGCGACCCGCGCCTCAGCGCTTGCCGAGCTGCACGGTCGCCGTCTTTTTGCCCGGCACGCCCGGGTCGTCGCCCATCGGCCCCGAGCACACCTCGACCGGGCCGACGCCCTCCGCCGTCAGCACCGTCCCGGGCTTCGCCACCGAGCGGTGCACGATCGCCAGCCCGACCGCCCCATCCGGACTGCTGGCCCAGCTCGTCCAGCGCCCGGCCTCGGCCCGCTCCGGGGCCGCGAGCGGCAGCGGACCCGCGGGCAGCGTCGCCGCACCGACCTGGACCAGCACGCGGTTGACCTGCCCGCGCGCGTGGATCCGTGCCAGCGGCTCCTGGCCCATGTAGCAGCCCTTGTCATAACTGACCGCGGCGACGAAGCCGACCTCGGGCGGGAACGTGTCCGCCGTGATCTCGTGACCCCATGCCGGCGCCGCCGCGGCGATGCGGTGCAGCGCGTACGCGTTGGGCTCCGCCTCCGGCACGCCCTTCAGCGCCTCCGCCAGCGCGAGACGCTCGCCGACCAGCAGCACCCCCGGGGCAGGATGCCTGGTCACGAAGCGTTGCACCTCGGCCGTCGCCTCCGGACCCTCGGGCCAGGCCAGCGCGAAGCGCTGCAACGGCACGAGCCTGACCTGCACATCGTCCATGATGATGTGGCGATCGATCAGCGCCAGCACCTCGTCGGCGATCTCCGCCGGCACCGCCAGGGCGATCGCCCCCTCGACATCGCACAGCACGATCGCATCGCTGATGATCTTGCCCTTCACCGTCAAGATCGCCGCCGCCTGGGCGTGCCCCGCCCGCAGCTGCTTCACGTCCGCGGACAGCACCCCCTGAAGAAAACGCCCGACATCGGCGCCGGTGAAGCGGAGCAGGCGGCGATCCTGATGGGCGAGCGCGTCGAGACGGACAAACTGGTTGGTCACGTCCGCAACCATGGTCACCATGCCAGGGATCGCGCAAGCCTGACAAAGCTCGCCCCGGTCGAGCTTTGCGGCGCCGCGATCGCCCGCGAGCCCTCGCATCGCGCAGCGGCCAGCGCCGCAGTGCGCACGAGGCCGCCGGTCCGGCCCGGAGTTTCCTCGCGCGGGTGCCACCGCGGTCCTTGATCCCCCGGGCCGCGGGCCCTAAAAGTATCCGGTGCCCCGGCTGATCCTCTCGCCGCCGCGCCCACGCCGCGTCCTCATCGCTGTGCTGGCTTGCGGCGCGACGCTGCTCCCGCTCGCCCCGGCGCACGCGGCCCCGGCTCCCTCGCCCGCGTCTCCCTCGCCCGCGTCTCCCTCGCCCGCGAAGCCCGGCGCAGCGACCACGCCCGCACGCCCCGGCCCGACCTCGCCGACCGCCACCACACCGTCGGCTGCGCGTCCCGCAGCGACCCCTGCCCCGGCCGCCGCGCCCGCGACCACCGCCGGATCGCCAGCTGTCCCCAAGGCCAGCCCCGCCGTCTCGTCCTCGGCCCCGATCATCGCGGCCGCGAAGGACCTCTTCGACCTGCCGGCCGCGCGGCGCATGGACGCTTACGGCCCCCGACCGGAAGGTGTGCCCCAGCTGACGCGCGCGCAGATCGTCGAATTCGGGCTGCAAAACCCGCTGGTCCGCGCCGCCGACGCCCAGATCGAGCAGCTCGAGGCCGTGCTGTTGAAGGCCCGCTTCGCCTGGGTGCCGGTGATCAGGACCACCACGGCGCTCGCCCCCGGGTTTCAGACCCGCTGCGACGACCTGACCCTGGCCGCCAGCGACACCCTCGGCAACAGCACGCCGATCGACTTCCAATTCTGCCGGCCGCCGGGCGGCGTCGACATCGACACCGTGCGCGGCTACTTCAAGCAGCTCTCGGGTGCCAGCGTCACGGTGCGCTTCAACGCCGACTTCGTCGTCCCCATCTACACCTTCGGCAAGATCAAGAACGCCAAGGCGATGGCCCGCGCCGGCGTGGCGATCGCCCAGCTCAACAAGGAGCGCGCCCGCCAGGAGACCATCCTTCGCGTCTATCAGGCCCACACCGCGCTGCTGCTCGCGCGCGAGAGCATCGGGATCTTGAGCGAGGCCTACAGCGTCCTGCGCGACGCCAAGAAGTCGATCGAGAAGGAGCTCGGCGAGGGCGACGATGCCGACCCCGACACCACCAACCCCGATCGCGACCCCGCCGACCTCCTGCGCGTCGAGCTCGGCGAGATCGAGCTGCAGTCGCGCATGAACGCCGCCCGCAAGATCGAGTCGGTCGCGCTCGCCACCCTGTGGATGATCGCCGGCGACGCCGCGCCTCCCGGCTTCGACGTGAAGGAGCGGGCGCTCGAGGCCGACCTCGTCGCCGGGGGCCTCAAGCCGATCGACCACTACCGCGACCTCGGCCTGCAGGCCCGGCCCGAGGCCAAGATGGCCGCCGGTCTGGTCGACCTGCGCAAAGCCGGCGAGCGGTTCGCGCGCTCGCAGTTTCTCCCGGACCTCGGCGTCGTCGTCTCCGCCCAGGTGGCGTATACGCCGCGCGCAGACCCGGAGATGCGGACCCTCTACTACAACGACCGCTTCAACTACTCGCGCATGGTCGTGGCCCTCGCGCTCAACTGGACCCTCGACTTCCACAACCAGGCCTTCGGGCTCAAGAAGGTCCGCGCCGAGCGCCGCGAGGCCGAGGCCCAGCGTGAGGCTGCCAACCTCCTGCTCGCGCTGGAGGTCGAGCGCGCCTACCGGGATCTGCTCGAAGCCGAACAGGGCATGCGGCTGACCGCCGGTGCGGTCAAAAAGTCCAAGCAGCTGGTGATCGACCAGCAGCTCAAGCAGACCGTGGGTGGGGGCAACTTCACCGACCTCGAGAGGGCCCTCACCCGCTGGGCCGAGTGGCGCTTCAAGCACTTCGAGTCGATCCACGCGCAAAATGTCGCCATGGCGACCCTCTCCCGCGCCGTCGGGGTGTCGCTACAAGACCCCCGACCCGGCCTGGACCCGGCCATAAACTCGCAACCAGCTGCACCAACCCCGTGAATCGGCCCGCAGGCGCTCGCGTCTGATGCCCACGCCAAGAGGCACTATGCTGAATTTCGCACGCAAAATCCTCGCCGGGCTCGCCCTCTCCTCCCTGTGCACGCTGGGCTTCGCCGGCACCGCCTCCGCCGCCGAAGGTGGCGCGCTGGACGCCTTCAAGGCCAAGCACAACAAAGTCGTCGAACTGGTGAAGAAGCGTGCGGAGCTCCCCGCGCTGCAGAAGGAGGTCGACGACCTCCTCGACTACAAGGCCCTCGCAGAGACCTCGCTCGGCGGCCCGGCCCGCTACGCCAGCAAGTGCGAGCCGCGCTGCCCCGAGTTTGAGGCCCTGCTCGCCCGCCTGATCCGCGAGAACTACCTCAAGCGGATCCGCACCGACAAGAAGTACGACCTGACCTACGTCGGCGAGGAGACCAAGCCCCGCGGCACCCACGTCACCACCACCGTCAGCCTCAACCGCGACGGCAAGCCCGAGGTCGTCGAGGTCGTCTACGTGATGCATCAGGTCGGCGGGATCTGGAAGGTCGAGGACATCATTACCGACGGTGTCAGCCTCGCCAAGAACTACAAGTTCGAGTTCAACAAGATCCTCAAGGACAAGGGCATCAACGAGCTCATCTCGCGGCTCGAGAGCAAGCTGACCGAGCTCGCCGCCAAGAAGTGAATCTGGACCTGTGCTAAGACCCACTGACGTGGGCCACGGCATCCAGAACCGACTGGCGGACCGACGGGACGCGTCGCGGAGTGCAACAGCACCCCGCCCGTGTCCCGCAGCCGTTAAGCCCGCGATACACGCTGCGCCCGGCTCCATCCCCGCCGCTGGCCTCCGCTTCGCCCCCCGCACCGGCACTGGCTCCGACACCAGCCCCCAGTTCGCCCGCACATTCGTTCGCTATCTGGCTCTTGGGACAGCCCTCGCCGCAAGCAACTTCGTCGCCGCGTGCAACTTCGCCGCGGTGGAGGGCGAGGGGGAGTTCGGCCGCTCGATCGCCCTCGCCTCCGGCGACGCCGCCGGCCTGCCGCGCCTCGCTTATCTGCCCGAGCCCTGCCCTGGCACCCCGGGAGGCTGCAGCTCGGTCTGCCTCGGTCCACCGGCGACCTGCGCCGCGGATGCCTGTCGCCCGGTGCTGATCGACAGCGGGACCGCGATCACCTTGCTGGCCGGCGACGTCGAGCGAGCGCGTCCGGAGCGGACCTGCTTCGAGCTGCGCTCGGCCGACAAGCTGCTCGCCGCCGACGCCGATGCCGCCGACCTCGCCAGCGCAGTGGCCCGCTTCCGCTTCTCGTCCACGCCGGTCGTCCGCATCCCGGAGGATCCAGCCGCGGCCGGCTTCGACTGGGGCTGGCGCGCCGGCAGCGGCGAGGCCTCCGCCCCGGTCGGCGGCGTCATCGGCGGCAACCTGCTGCGAGCGTTCGCGGTCCGCTTCAGCCACCGCAACGACCCCGACGACCCCCGCTTCGACGTCACCTTCTACCGCGAGTTTCCGGGCTCCGAGGAGGTGCTCGCCGACCAGGGTCGGGCCTTCCTCCCGCTGCAGTTCCCCGGCCTCCTGCTCGGCAAGGACATCACCGACGTCTGCCTCGCCGGGGGCGAGAGCTGCGACTACCTCACCACCTTCGATCGCAGTCGAGTCGCCAGCGCGCTGCGACCGACCCGCATGGTCCTCGACGCCTGCCTCGGAGCCCCGCCCGCCGCGGTCGAGTGGCTGCCCGACGAGCAGCGCTGCCGCCTCACCCCGGGCCCCGACGCGACCCCCGGCCTGTACCACTCGGCCACCGGCGCATCCGGGACCGCGGCCGAGAACAACCGCTCCTGCCTCGTCGTGCCCGCGGCGCTCGACGCCAACGACCTCAACCGCGGCCATGAGGCCAGCCTCGTCGTCGCCACCGGTGTACCGGGCCTGCTGTTGTTCGAGGACAGCGCGCGCCGCCTGCTCAACGACCTCAAGTTGCCGGAGTGCACGCCGAGCGGCGACTTGCTCGGCCCGAACCCGCTGGCGGTGCCCGGCTGCCTCGAGGCCCGGAACGAGATCCTGGAGCTACCAGGCTGGCCCCCGGCCGGCACCGCGGAGCGCCCGCTCCTGCGGATCCGGGTGCGCAGCATCGGCCTCGTGCCCGGGCTCGCCGAGTCCGCGGGGCCCTCGGCCTGCCAGCGGCTCGAGGCCCGGCAGAAGGCGCTGCGAGCCCAGTGTGACGC
>NZ_JACCSO010000235.1 GCF_013812955.1 Nannocystis sp.
GGCCGCCGAGGGTCTCGCGCAGCGCGCGGAGGCGGGCGCCCGCGGCCGCCTCGATGAAGCGGAGGCGCCGCTGCCACTGCACGGCCAGGTGAAACTGGGACGGCGTGACGAGGATGCCGGCGAGGCCGACGCGCTCGCAGGCGACGACCAGCAGGGCGACCAGCTCCTCGAACAGGCCGAGGCCCGGGTGCTGCTGGCCGGGCAGTCGCGGGCGCTGCTCGCCGAAGTGTTCGCGGGGGTTTTGCAGGAGCAGCCAGTCGACGGAGAGCAGCTCGAAGCCCGGGATGGTGCGGCGCTCGCGATGCACGACCAGCTCGACCAGCAGCTCGCTGCGCTCGGCGTCGCCGAAGATCTTCACCGACTGGCGGCTGGGGTCGTTGAAGTCGCAGACCAGGGTCGGCGTCTTAAAACCCTTGGCGCGCATGCGGCCCTGCAGGCCGTGGCGCTCGAGCGCCAGCTCGAGCCCCTGGGCCGAGTAGTAGCCGAGCAGGCGCGACTCCTGGGTGCCGTGCATCGGCATCAGGTCCTCGAGCGTGAGGCCGAGGTCCTCGCTGTCGCGGCCGGTCAGCTCGGACTCGCTGAGCAGGCGGGCCAGGTGGCGCGCGCGCATGATGCTCAGCTCGTCGTTGTCGGGCGCGCGAAATCCGTGGTGGCCGCTCTGCAGCCACGCGAAGCTGCGCGCCGAGTAGCGCCAGGCGTGCAGGCCGTAGCCGCCGGCGAGGGTGACGACCAGCGCGGCGGCGGGCGCGAGGTGCTGGATCAGCTCGAACACGGCCTCGTCGCGGGCCAGCAGACCGGCCTCGCTGAGCTGCCACGAGCCGATCGGGTCGTCGTGCGCGCCATCGGTCCCGGCGACGAAGTAAATCAGCGCGGGCCGAAATTTACGCAGGGCGACGCTGACGTGCGTGCGCACGGCGTCGAGGTAGAGGGTGTCCTCGACGGCCTCGCCGAGGGCGATGCAGGTCGACTCGATCGCCGGCGCGAGATCCCAGTCCTGGTTGTGGATCGACAGGGTGTGCACGCTGGGGTCGGCGGCGAAGATGACGCGGGTGCCGTCGCCGTCGTGCATGTCGAGGTCGATGACCAGGACCTTGCCCTGGAAGCCGAGCGCGCGCTGCTCGGCGATCGCCACCGCGACGTCGTTGAACACGCAGAAGCCGCGGCCGATGTCGGCGCGCGCGTGGTGAAAGCCGCCGCCGAGGTTGATCGCGATGCTGCCCGTCGACAGCGCGATGTCGGTGGCCAGCATGGTCCCGCCGGTCATGCTGCGCTGCAGGTCGAGGATGCGCTGCGTGTCGCGGTCGCTGACCGCGACCCAGAGCACCCGCTCCATCATCGCCGTGGTCTGCGTCGCCTCGATGTACGCGTCGGTGTGGACCCGCAAGATCGCGTGGTACGAGGCCAGCGGCGGCTGCCGGATGTGCTCGCGCGCCACCAGTCCCTCGGCCGCCAGCGCCGTCAACACCCGCTCGCCGCGCACCTCGTCGAAGGGCATGCCGGGCCACGCGAACTGATACTGCGGCCCATACACGAAGCGGGCCGGCTGAGGCCGCCAGCGCGCGACCACCTGGTTGACCCGGCGTCGCAGGTGGCGAAGAAGTCTGGGCTCGAGGGCCATCGTCGATGACTTCGCATGTCGGCGCGCCCGGGCCAAGGGGGGTGATAGGATGCCGCCCGTGGCCGAGCGGCTCTGGCACATCTGGATCGATCGCGGCGGGACCTTCACCGACTGCGTGGGCGTCGACCCCGGAACCGGGCGGCTGCGGGCGGTCAAGCTGCTGTCCTCGGACCAGGCGCCGCTGCTCGGGATCCGGCGTTTGATGGGCCTCGCCGCCGATGCGCAGATACCGCCGTGCCGCGTGCGCATGGGCACGACCCTGGCGACCAACGCCCTGCTCGAGCGCCGCGGTGCGCCGTGCGGGCTGGTCATCACGCGTGGCTTCGCCGACCTGCTGGCGATCGGTGACCAGACCCGGCCGGACCTGTTCGCGCTGGCGATCGATCCGCCGGCGCTGCTGCACAGCGCCGTGCTCGAGGTCGACGCGCGCCAGGACGCCGAGGGGCGGCCGCTGCTGCGCCCCGAGCCGGCGCCGCTCGTTAGCGCGCTGGCGCAGCTGCACGCGACCGGCCTGCGCAGCCTCGCTATCGCGCTGATCCACAGCCACCGCGACGACGTGCTCGAGCGCGAGCTCGAGATCGCGGCCC
>NZ_JACCSO010000140.1 GCF_013812955.1 Nannocystis sp.
GTGGACGCTGGTGCCGGTGCGCACGCCCGGGGTGGCGCCGGCGGTGCGACGCAGCCTGGTGATCACGCTGCTGCTACTGCTGGGGGCCCAGCTGCTGGCCTGTTTGCCGGGTGAGCAGCTGCTGCGCTCGACGCCGCTGGCGCTCGGAGCCGCGGCGCTGGTCGGCTCGCTGGTGGCGATCGGATTGCCGCCGAACCTGCCGCGTCTGGCCCTGCGGGCGCTCGACTTGCTGCTGGTGGCCGCGCTCGGGGTCAGCGCGGTGGCGGCGTATCGGGTCGCGCAGGAGGACCCGATCGGGTTTGCGCTGGCCCATCGGGACCAGGCGGCGCGTGAGCGCGGGGCCGGCCTGGCGCTGCCGCTGAGCTTTACGCGGGTCGGCGCGGCCGGGGAGCGCCGGCACGTGCTGATGCCGGTGTACCAGGGCTGGCTCGACGTCCAGGCGCTGCGCGGCGGGGCGATGGTGCAGGTGATGGTGGTCCAGGGCGGAACGGCGACGGGGACCAGCGCGCTGTTTCGCGTCGACCCGGGGCTGCTGCGCGAGCTGGCGATCCGCGACGACGCGGAGATCGGCGACGAGGCGCGGGCGCTGCTCGATCGCCTCGCCGGCGCGGGCGGATGGTCGACCTATACGTTGCAACGAAACGGCGAGGCGGTGGCCCGGGTGATCGAGCGGCCGCTCGCGCCGGGCGGGCCGACGGTGGTGCTGGTCGCGGCCCCGCCGGCGGCGTTCGAGCAGGCCCCGGAGCTGTACGCCCGCATCGTCGCCGAGGCCGTGCCGACCGGCGAATGAGCCGACAATTTATTGTCGGGACATCAAAGGCCGGACATGCAAAAGCCCGCAAGCCCGGGAGGGGCATGCGGGCTGGCAGCTTCGACTACAGACTCAATCGCGGACGAGGTTGGTGTTGCTGGCGTGGACCAGCTCGACGCGGCTGTGCACGCCGATCCTGCGGTAGATCTGGCGGACGTAGGTGCGGACGGTGCTGAAGGACAGGCCGGTGCGGCTGGCGATCTGCTTGTCCGTACATCCGGAGATCACGAGGCGGGCGATCTTCGCCAGGCGCGGCGGGAGCTGCGGCTCGGGGGTGTTGGTGGTCGACTCGAGGGCCTGGTTCGGGACCGCGAGGTAGTAGACCTGGCCCTCGGCCTGGACGGCGGCGCGGCGCGGCCACTCCTTCGGGTCGGCGGGGATACCCTCGCTCTCCTCGCCAGGCTTGCGATCGATGCTGCGCATCGCCGCCGCGTTCATACATACGACGGTGCCCTGTTCGGTGGTCACGACCGCCGGGCGCCGATAGCCCTGCAGAAGTTCGGTCAGAAGGTTGACCAGGGAGACCGGGCGGCTGGCAACGGCTTCATGCTCCGCGGCTTTCGGCCAGGTCGTCGGAAGGGGTCGGGCATCCAGGGTGGTTGTGTGGTTGTCGAGCTGCATATCGAATCCGAGGTTTTTGTCCCGATGACTGCGTCGTCGGCCGCAATGCCGAAAGAAAACACTGTTTTACGACGACATCATCGCGATGTAGCCGGGGTAGTGTCGGCGCCGACGTCATCGATCCCAACTTCCGTACAGGATCACGTATACGCAGGAATTGAGGCCTCTGGCGGGTGAAACTCCGGGTCTGCAGCAGGGGTCGACCACCGTGCTCGTGGTCGACAGGCGCCGGTGTCGAGCGGCGCCGCTGATAGGAATGGTAGGTGGTCGAACAGCGGTGGCAGAGTTCGCCTGCGACGATAGGAATGGTAGGTGGTCGAACCGCGGTGGCAGAGTTCGTGAGCGACGATAGGAATGGTAGGTGGTCGACGACGACCGGGAGTCGGAGTCGAAGGCGACCAGGGCTGGAGCCGAAGGCGACCAGGGCTGGAGCCGAAGGGGATCAGGGCTGGAGCCGAAGGCGACCAGGGCTGGAGTCGAAGGCGACCAGGGCTGGACGACCAGTCGGTGCACGACTTACTCGGTCTCGATCTGGGCACGTAGGGAGCGGACCCACTTCTCGAGGTCACTCATCGTGGTCTTGAGCAGCTCGGGGGATCGCGCGAGGCTGGCCATCTTGTCGGCGAGGGCTTCCTTCGCGCGACGCAGGCGGGAGCGGATGGTGCCCTCGGGCAGGCCGAGCACCTGGGCGAGCTCCGCGGCGGCCATGTCCTCCCAGTAGTAGAGCTCGAGCACGAGCTGATAATCGAGGGGGATCCGGCGCAGTGCCTCGAGCAGCAGTCGCTGCTCTTGATGGTTGGCGACCACGCTGCTGGGCGAGGGGCTGTCCTCGTCACGCGAGTCGGTGTCGATGCCGCTGGTACTGTCTCGCTCACCGCCGCGGCGTCGCTCCCGGAAGTACTCGCGCAGCACGTTGTGGGCGACCGCGAACAGATAGGTGCGGAAGCTCGCCTGCTTCTGGAACCGGTCACGACCCTCGACGCAGCCCAGGAAGGTGCGCTGGATCAGGTCGTCGATGTTGTGGTGAACCTTGTTGCTGAAGAAGCGACAGACGGGGTCGAAGTAGCGTTCAAACAACGTGTTGCCGGCCCCACGGTCGCCGGTCCGCCACGCGTCGAGGAGTTCGAAGTCCGTCGCCAAGGCTGCCCGGGCCGATACTATCACCGCCGAGGCCGTCCGGGCGGGGTCGTGATAGGATGGGACATGACGCGGGGCGGGGGCGGTACCGACAGGCTGGGCCGCCAGCTCCAGGCCGTGCGGGCGGTGGAGCCGGGCCTGGAGGTCCAGCAGCTCAAGGCCGCCGTGCGCGCGCGTCTGTTCGGGACGGCCGAGGCGCCGCCGACCCTGGGAGGTTACCGGATCGGTCGTTTGATCGGCCGGGGCGGCATGGGAGCGGTGTACGAGGCGCAGGACGAGCGCGGCGAAGTGGTCGCATTGAAGGCGCTGCGCGGCTGCGAGCCGACCGCCCTGGCCCGCTTCAAGCACGAGTTTCGCGCGCTCTCGGACCTCGTGCACCCGAACCTGGCGCTGTTGCACTCGCTGGTGGTCGCCGACGATCAGGCGTTCTTGACGATGGAGCGCATCGATGGGGTCGACTTTCTCGCCCATGTGCGTGCCGCGCCGACAGGGCAGCGCGTGGCTCGCCTGCGTGGCGCGCTCGCGCAGCTGGTCGACGGGCTGGCGGCGCTGCACGGGGCCGGCAAGCTGCACCGCGACGTGAAGCCGCCGAACGTGCTGGTGACGGGCGAGGGGCGGGTGGTGATCCTCGATTTCGGGCTGGTGCAGGAGCTGGTGGGACCGGCGCCCGAGCCCGGAGATCCGGTGGCCGGCACGCCGGCGTACATGGCCCCCGAGCTGCTGACGGGCGGGGCGCCGAGCGCCGCGAGCGACTGGTACAGCGTCGGCGTGATGCTGTACGAGGCGCTGACCGGGGAGCTGCCGTTCATCGGCGACAGCTTCGAGGTGCTGAGCGACAAGTGCGCGAAGGATCCCGAGTCGCCGCTGCTGCGCGAGCCGGCGGCGGACCCGGCGCTGGCGCGGCTGTGTCTGCGACTGCTCGCGCGGGAGCCCGGAGATCGGCCCGGGCGGGCGGCGATCGCCGCGGCGCTGGTCGAGGTCGGGAAGATCGGCGCGGCGCCGATCGAGCCGGTGCGCTGGGCCGGTTCGGGCTCCCAGCGGACCGCGATGATCGGGCGCAACCATGAGCTCGCGGTGCTGCGGCGGGCGCTCGCCAGCGTGCAGGCGGGGCAGCCCGGCGTCGCGCTGGTGCGCGGCGGATCCGGGGTCGGCAAGACGGCGCTGGTGCAGGCGTTTTTGGGTGAGCTCGGCCCGAACACGCTGGTGCTGGGCGGGCGCTGCTACGAGCGCGAACAGGTGCCGCACAACGCGTTCGACGGGCTGTTCGAGGCGCTGACGAGGCACTTGCTCGGCCTGCCGGCGGCGCGGCGCCAGGAGGTGCCGGCGGCGGAGTTGCTGGCGCTGTCGCGGCTGTTTCCGGCGCTGCGGCGATTACCGGAGGTGGTGGCGGCGGCGAGCGCCCGGACCGGGGTGGTGGCCGACGAGCAGCGCGGGCGCGAGCGGGCGTACGCGGCGTTCAAGTGGTTGATCGGGTGGTTGGTGGGGCAGGGCACGGTGGTGCTGGTCATCGACGATCTGCACTGGGCCGACGCCGACAGCGCGGCGCTGCTGGCCGAGCTGGTGGCCGTGCCGGCGCCGGCGTGTCTGTTGCTGGCGAGCTATCGGGTGACGGGGATCGGCGCGGCGCCGGTGGTGCAGGGGCTGGCGCAGCGGCTGCGGGGCGGGGCGCGGGTGTGGGAGCTGGCGCTCGAGCCGTTGACGCAGGACGAGTCCGAGGCGCTGGCGCACGCGCTGCTCGGGCCGGGCGCGGCGGCGGCGAGCGCCGGAGGGATCGCGCGCGAGTCGGCGGGCTTGCCCCTGTTCGTGCACGAGCTCGTGCATGACGTGCTCGAGTGCATCTCGTCGGGCAGCGCGGCGGGACCGGCCCGGCTCGAGGATCTGATCGCGGCGCGGGTGGCTCGCTTGCCGGAGCCGGCGCGGGCGTTGCTCGAGCTGCTGACGGTGGCTGCCAGGCCGCTGGCCGGGGATGTCGTGATCGGTCTGCTCGATCGACCGGCCGCAGTGCGAGCGGCGCTGCATCAATTGTCGGTGGGTCGCTTCGTCCGCACCAGTCGCAGCGTGCGCGGCGAGCTGATCGAGCTCTACCACGATCGCATCCGCGAGCCGGTGCTGGCCGGCCTCGACGCGGCCCGGCATCGGGCCTGTCACGCCCGCCTGGCGCAGACGCTGCTGGCGTTGCCGGCGGAGGCGCGCGGGGCCGCCGAGGTGCTCGCCCAGCATCTGCACGCGGCCGGCGACGCCGAGGGGGCGCGCGCGTACATGGCCGTGGCGGTGCGGGTCGCCAACGAGACGCTGGCGTTCGCGCGGGCGGCCGAGCTGTCGCTGGCGGCGATCGGATTGCTGCCGGCGGGGGATCACGACGGGAGTCGGGCGCTGCGCATCGACGCCGCGCAGGCGCTGCTGTACGCGGGGTCGCACGCGGACGGGGCGGCTCGTTTCCTCGAGGCGGCCGAGGACGCGCCGCCGATCGAGGCGCTGGGCCTGCGCAAGCGGGCCGCGGAGGCGCTGCTGCAATGCGGGGCGCTGGCGTCCGGGCAGGGGCTGTTGCAAGAGGTGCTGCGGTCGCTGGGGCGGCCGCTGCCGCGCACACGGCTGCTGCGGGCGGTGCGGATCGCCGAGCAGACGCTGTGGCTGCGGCGGCGGGGGCTCGAGTTCGTGCCGCGGGCCGCGGACACGCTGCCGGTCGAGACGCTGCTGTACCTCGACACCTTGCGGGCGGCGCGGCTGGCCGTCGTCAACGTCGACCCGCTGACGGCGCGGCAGTATCAGCTCGAGCATCTGTGTCAGTGCCTCGAGGTCGGTGAGCCGATGCGCATCGTCGAGGCGGTCGCCGGCCACGCGGCGTACCTGTCGCATCGCGGTGGATCGGACGCGCTCGCGGCGGAGCGTTTGATCGACCATGCGCGGATGATCGGGCAGCGGCACGGGGTCAAGCTCGAGATGTACTTGGCGACCTGCGCGGGGCTGGTCGCGTTCAACTGCGGGGCCTGGCGGACCGCGCTGGCACACTTCGATCAGGTGTCACTGCCGGGGTCGGCGGAGCCGCGGGTCGCGGCGGCGCCGATGCTGCTGAGCCTGTGCGGGATGTGGGCGCTCAGTTGTCAGTTTTACCTCGGTGAGTTCGAGCTGATGGCCGAGCGGCGGGCGCGTGACCGGCAGGTGCTGCTCGGCTCGGGGGACGCGGCGAGCGAGGCGCGGCTGGCGGTCAGCATGCAGGTGTTCACGGCGCTGGCGGCCGACGACCCCGGGCGCGCGGCGCAGGAGCTGGCGGCGGCGCTGCAGCGGTGGCCTCGCGCGGGCTTCGTGATCGAGCGCGGGCACGCGTTCTTGGCGGCGCGGGTGATCGATCTGTACATCGGCAATGGGGCGCGCGCGTGGGCCCGCGTCGAGGAGGCGTGGCCGGCGTATATCCGCTCGTATCCGTATGAGGGGCAGCACGGGCGGACCTTCGGCGAGTTCTGGCGGGGCGCGGCGGCGCTGCTGGCCGCAGGCGAGGATCCGGGCGACGAAGGGGAGCGGCTGCGCAAGATCGTCGAGGCGGCGGCGCGGCGCATCCTCGGCGAGCGCGTGGGCTGGGCCGAGCCGCTGGGGCAGCTGTTGACCGCCGGCGTCGCGGTCCAGCGCGGGCGCAGCGGCCCGGCTTTCACCGCGCTCATGCTCGCGGCGACCGGTCTGGAGGCCGCACAGATGCCACTGTGGGCCGCGGCGGCGCGCTATCAGGGCAGTCGAATGACCGGCGACCTGGCAGGCTGCGCGGCCGAGGAGCAGCGGCTGCGCGCGCGGGGTGTGGTCATGCCGGCGAGGATGGTGGCGACGCTGGTGCCTGGCTTCGCGCCGCCCTGAGCGCTTGCCAAGCCGCGGGCGATGGATCACCCTGCGCCGGCCATGTCGCTCACAGCCCTGCACGCCGCACCCGGCATCACGGTACCGGCCTCGGCGCTGCGCTGGCGCGCGGTCCGGTCCTCGGGGCCCGGCGGGCAGAACGTCAACAAGGTCGCCTCGAAGGTCGAGTTGCGGGTCGCGCTGGTGGCGATCCACGGCCTGACCGAAAAGACAGGTGCTCGCTTGCGGCGGCTCGCGGGCGGTCGATTGACCCTCGACGGGGAGCTCGTGGTCACCAGCGCGCTGACCCGCGACCAGGGCCGTAACCTCGACGACGCGGTCGCCAAGCTCCAGCGCCTGCTCGAGCAGGCTCAGGCGCTGCCGAAGCCGCGGCGCGCGACCAGGCCGAGCTACGGGTCGGTGCAGCGCCGCCTCGGCGAGAAGAAGCACACCGCCGCCCGGAAGCAGGGCCGCAAGGTCGACGACCGCGAGGGCTGATGGGCGGGGCGGCGGTGATGTCGACGGAGGATGTCCCGAAGGCCAGGTGCCGCGAGGATGTCCTCGGGGACAGGTCATCGCGAGGGTGGAGGTGGCCGGGATGGTCGATCGTGCTGGCGCTGTGGGCCGGGTGCGCGCCGGAGCCGGAGCTCACGGGCGAGCCGCTGCGGGCGCAGGCGCAGGCGCTATGGCAGTCGCGCTGCGCCAACTGTCACGGGGTCACGGGGCGCGGGGACGGGGCGACGGGGCGCTCGCTCGACCCGCGGCCGCGCGACTTCCAGGACGCGGCCTGGCAGACGCGTGTGGATGACGCGCGGCTGCGCCGGGTGATCGTCGAGGGCGGCGCGGCGCTCGGGCTCAGCGCCGAGATGGCCGCGAACGTCGACCTGGCGGACCGGCCGGCGATGGTCGGCGCGCTGGTGGAGATCGTGCGTGGCTTCGCGGATCAGGCGCGTGACCGCGGCATGCGCGAGACGAAGTAGCTGCGCATGGTACCGCGGCCCTTGAGCTCGATCTCGCCGCGAGGATCGAGCTGCCAGCGGTTGCGGTCGAGCAGCGCGCAGGTGCTCTCGCTGACCTGCACGTGCATCGGCGTGCTGGTGGTCTCCATGCGGCTGGCGATGTTGACGGTGTCGCCGTAGAGGCAAAAGCGCGGCATGCGGGTGCCGACGACCCCGGCGACGATCGGCCCGGAGTTGATGCCGATGCGGATCTGCAGCGGCGCGCCGCCCGGGAGCTTGATGCCGGCGACGGCGTCGACCATGTCGAGGGCGACCGCGACGACCGCGTCGGCGTGATTGGGGTCGGGGTCGGGCACGCCGCCGGCGATCATGTAACAGTCGCCGACGGTCTCTATCTTGTAGACCGGGTGGCGTCCGAGCAGCGCGTCGAAGCGGGTATAGAGCAGACCGAGCAGGTCGAATATGGCGCGCGGCGAGTGCGAGGAGGCGGTCGCCGTGAAGTCGACGATGTCGCAGAACAGCACGCTGACGGCCGGGAAGGCGTCACCCTCGACGGTCTTGCCCTCGCGCAGAGCGTTGGCGACGCTGCGCGGGAGCATGCTGTAGAGCAGGTCGTCGGTGCGGCGCTTCTCGTCGGCGAGGGCCTTGGCGGAGTCCTGCAGCTGGCGCTGGAGGGCGCGCAGGGACACGTGGGTGGCGACGCGGGCGAGCAGCTCCTCGAGGTGAAAGGGCTTGGTGACATAGTCGACGCCGCCGACCTCGAAGGCGCGGATCTTGTCGAGGACCTCGTCGCGGGCGCTCATGAAGATCACCGGGATGTCGCGGGTGTGGCTGTGGGCCTTGAGCTGCTGGCAGACGTCGTAGCCGGTCATGCCGGGCATGTTGATGTCGAGCAGGACGAGGTCGGGCGGGGCCGCGATCGCGGCCTGCAGCGCCTGCGGTCCGCTGGTGACCGGGCGGACCTTGTAGCCCTGGGCCGCGAGCATCTCGGCCAAGATCCGCAGGTTGACGAGGGTGTCGTCGACGACGAGGATGTCCCCGCGGACGGCGCCGCTGGCGGTGCGAACTGGATTCATGACTGGCCTCCGGCGAGGGCCGCCCGGGTGAGCTCGATGATGCGGTCGTAGGTGAAGCGCCGGGCCAGGCCGGTGAGCGCGGCGGCGAGCTCGGGGGTCTCGGCGCGGATCGACTCGAGCAGGCCGAGGATCTCCTCGAGGTCGGCCTGGACGCTGGCGCGGTGCAGGGCCATCAGCCACTCGACGCGCTGGCCGATCAACGCGCCGGGATCGAGGGTCGGGGCGAGCTGCTCGGGGGCCTGCGGGTCCTCGTAGCTGAACCTGACGCCGAGGTGTTCGCTGAGCTTGGCGAAGATCTCGGGCATGCGGATCGGCTTGCGCACGAAGTCGTCGCAGCCCGCGGCGCGGGCGGTGGCCGGGTCCTCGTCGTAGGCGCTGGCGGTGAGGGCGATGATCACCGTGGGCGCGCTGCCGGGTTCGGCCGCGATCCGGTGTTTGATCTGGCGCGCCGCCTCGAGGCCGCTGACGCCCGGCATGCGCATGTCCATCCAGATCAGCTGCGGCTGCCAGCGCTCCCACAAGGCGACGGCCTCCTCGCCGGTGGCGGCCTCGCGGACCTCGAAGCCGACCCGCGCGAGCATGTGCACCAGCAACTGGCGGCTCTGCCAGCGGTCCTCGACGACCAGGATGCGAAAGCTCGGCTGGCCCGGCGCGAGGCTCGTGACCCGCAGCTCGCTGTCGTCGGGCGCGGCGGCGGTGACCATGCCGACCGGCAGGGCGAGGCGCAGGCCGTGCCAGACGCCCGAGCTGTGCTCGAGGCGGCCACCTTGCTGTTGCACGAGCTCCTCGGCGAGCTGGCCGTCGTCGTCGTCGGGCGTGAAGTCGGGGAGGCCGGGGGCCTCGAGCGTACAGCGCAGGAGCCCGCGGGTCGGGTCCTCGAGGTCGCGGGTGCAGGTGATGCGCAGCTCGAGCGTGGCCGGGGCCGAAGCCGGTGAAGTGGTTGCGTTGTGGGTGGGTTGCCCGGTGACGCGGATCGCGTGGCCGAGCAGCAGCAGCAGCAGCTGGCGCAGCAGCGGGGCGTCGGCGCGGATCAGGCGCGGGAGGCCGGACTCGCGGACGATCGTGAGGCGCAGGCCGCGACGCTCGGCCCGCAGGTAGAGCATGTCGCCGAGGTCCTCGAGCAGCAGGTGGAGGTCGAAGCTGGCGGTGTTCGGGGCGGCGCCGGGCTCGTGCCGGGAGAGCTCGAGCAGGTCGGAGATCAGCGCCAGCAGCTGCTCACCGCTGCGGTAGATGACCTCCGCGTGGGTCTGATGCTCCGGGCCGAGGGTCCGGTCGTGGCGCAGCAGCTGGGCGAAGCCGAGGATGGCGTTCAGCGGGGTGCGCAGCTCGTGGCTCATGTCAGCCAGAACGCTGTGAACGGGTCGAGTCACGGGGCCTCCAGGCCGCCGATGGTACCCTCAAACCCGCTGCGGCGGCGCCGAATCAGTCGCGCTGGGCTCGCGACTGCGCGCACAGGGCCCGGACCGAGTCCCAGGCCATGTAAGCGTAGCCGAGCATCCAGGGCAGGTTCGGGGCGTAGAAGAGGAAGAAGGTGTAGGGCGACTGGTAGCGCATGTCCGGATAGCCGACGACGTGGGCGGCCCAGAAGTAGAGGATGACCGAGTAGGTCAGGTAGCTACCGACCAGCAGCTGGAGGACGTGGCGATAATGCCGGCGCCCGATGATCGCGACCATCAGCCAGACATTGAGGATCTGGGTGACATAAACGTTGATGCCCTCGAGCGCGATCGCCAGCGGCGAGATGCGGTCGTAGTAGGCGCGATCGGCGTCGCCGTAGATCTGGAACAGGCGGGCGAACAGCTCGTGGGGCGCGCGCTCGACCAGCTCGTCGCGGTAGATCAACCAGTAGAGCTCGAGCGAAAAGGCGATACAGAGGAAGAAGGTGAGTAGGCCGAGGATGACGCGATCGCGGCGGGACATGGGCCGCGAGTGTAGCGAGCGCCGGCAATCGTCGTTTCGCGGGCGCCGGGCTGCGTGCTGCACGTCACTCGAGCGCCCCCGCTTGCGCCGAACACGGGGGCGCGGCATCGTCCCCGGCGATGCGTGATGCGACCACGGTGATCACGGGAGCGACCGGGTTTTTGGGTCGTGAGATCGTCCTGCACCTGCTGGCGAGCGAACCGGACGCTCACCTGACCTTGCTGGTGCGCGGTCGTGACGAGACCGAGGCGCAGGCGCGGGGGATCGCGCTGTTGACGGCGCAGCTGCACGGGGAGGCGCTGGCGGACGCGATGCGGCGGGTCGAGGTGCTGCGCGCGGACCTCGAGCAGGAGCGGCTCGGCCTGGCGGCGCGGACTCACGACGACCTGGTCGGGCGCACGGTGGGGGTGATCCATGGGGCGGCGTCGGTCAGCTTCAGCCTGCCGATCGAGCAGGCGCGGGCGATCAACGTCGACGGCACGCGGCGCATGCTGGACCTGGCGCGCGAGGCCGGGGCGCACCTCGATTATGTCGGCACCGCCTACGTGGCCGGTGAGCGCGAGGGGCTGATCTTCGAGTCGGAGCTCGAGCGCGGGCAGGGGTTTCGCAACACCTACGAGGCCTCGAAGTGCGAGGCCGAGCGGCTGGTGCAGGCGCGCGCGGCCGAGCAGTCGGTGACGATCTACCGCCCGAGCATCATCGTCGGCGACTCGCGCACCGGGCGGACCTCGAGCTTCAAGGTGCTGTACTGGCCGCTCAAGATGTTCGCGCGGGGCTTTCGCGTGGTCCCGGGTCGCGCCGACACGTCGGTGGACGTCGTGCCCTCGGACTTCGTGGTCGAGGCGCTCGCGCACCTGCGGCGCCAGCCCGAGCGCGAGGGCCAGGTCTATCACCTGTGCGCGGGGCCCGAGCGCAGCGCGACCCTCGGCGAGCTCGCGGGCCTGGCCGCGCGCTTCTTCGACGTGCGCCGGCCGATCTTCGTCGAGCCGAAGTTGTTCGTGCGCGCGCGTCCGGTGATCGACAGGTTCACCTGGGGCCGGCTGCGAAGGATCCTGATCGCCGGCCGGGTGTACACCCCGTATCTGTCGCTGAACCTCGCCTTCGACACCCAGCAGGCCGACCTCGGCCTGCGCGGGACCGGCATCACGGTGCCCAGGGTCGAGGACTACTTCAGCAACCTGTTTCGCTTCGCGGTCGAGACCGACTGGGGCAAGAAGCTGCCGGGCGGCGAATAGGCGGGTCTGCACGGGGACCGGTCGCGCATCGGGGCCAGCGATGATGGACACCGGTGCGCAGGCACGCCTACGATGGCGGCGTGACCCCGACCCGCCCCGTCGTCGCCGCGGCCCTGCTCGCCCTGCTCGCCGCCCCGGTGCGCGCGCAGGAGCGGCCGAACCTGGACCTGTCGCGCACGGGGCCGCTGGCGGCGTTCACCCCCGCGGAGGGCGTGCTCGCGGTGGCACGCGACCCGGGGCGCGGGGTGCCGGCGTTGATGTGGACGCCGCGCTCGGAGGCGCCGCCGCGGTGGATGGGGGCCGAGGCGGCGGCGCGGCTGCAGCTGGGGCGGCATTTGTCGGTGTACCGGGCGTCGCCGGCGGCGCTGGCGGCGGCGCGGCTGCTGTTCATTCACGACATCGGGGCCGGCGGGGTGATCGTCGCATTGCGGCAGACCGTGGCCGCGGTCGATGTTTTTCACGGCGACATCAAGCTGCTGCTGGCCCGCGACGATCGGCGATTGATCGCGATCTCGGGGTCACCGCACCCGGCCGCGCGGGCCGAGCTGGCGCGGCGCTTCGAGCTGGCGCCCGCGGCCGCGGTCGTCGCGGCGCTGCGTGACCTGCACGGGGCCGACGCCGGCGCGCCGGGTTTGGTGGCGGAGGCGTCGCCTTCGGGCGGAGGCGGAGTGGTTTGGCGGCACTTTGCTCTGGCCCGCGCCGCCGCTCCCGACAGTGGTGGGTTGCAGTTCGAGGCGCCGGCGCGGGTGCGGCCGCTGTACTTCCCGCGCGGTGAGACGCTGGTGCCGGCGCAGTTCGTCGAGCTGCAGACGGCGCTGGGCGGCGCGCACGCGGTGGTCCAGTACGTGGTGGGCGACGACGGGGCCGTGCTGTATCGGCGGGACGCGACGGCGCACGAGGTCTATCAGTACCGGGTGTGGGCCGATGTCGACGGCGACCGGCGGCCGACGGACGGGCCGACGGCCGACTTCACGCCGCACCCGACGGGGGAGCCGGGCAAGGGGCCGGATGGGTTCGTGGCGCCGGGTCTGGTGGCGATGAACGGCTTCAACACCAACCCGGACGGCGAGGCGGATCCATGGTTGCCGGCGGGGGCGATCGAGACGAAGGGCAACAATGTCGATGCATATGTCGATCATATGTCCCCGGACGGCCTGAGCCTCGAGGATGGCGAGTTTCGGGCCCAGGTGACCGCGCCGGGGATCTTCGACCGGGTCTATGACGTCGAGGCGGAGCCGCTGTCGAGCGCGGAGCAGTCGATGGCGGCGATCACCTCGCTGTTTTATGTCACGAATTGGATGCACGACTGGTGGTATGATTCTGGCTTCAACGAGGCGACCGGCAACGCCCAGGAGCTGAACTTCGGGCGCGGCGGGGCCGAGGGCGATGCGATGCGGGCCGAGGCCCAGGACGCCGCGCTCGGCGGCCAGCGCAACAACGCCAACATGTCGACCCCGGCCGACGGGGCCTCGCCGCGCATGCAGATGTATCTGTGGGGCGGCCTCGAGACCTTCGCGAAGTTCGAGCTGATGCCGGAGCAGCTCGAGTTCCCGATCGGCACGGCGGCCTTCAGCCCGGCCAACTTCGACCTCACGGCGCCGCTGGTGCTGCTGGCCGACGGGGCCGGGATGAGCCCGACCGACGGCTGCGAGCCGCCGATCAACGACCTCGCGGGGAAGATCGCGCTGGTCGATCGTGGCAACTGCACCTTCGAGGTCAAGGTCGCGGGGGCGCAGGCCGCCGGCGCGGTCGGGGTGCTGATCGCCGACAACGTCGAGAATGTTCAGCCGATCGCGCCGGGCAGCGACCCCGACACCGAGAACCCGACCCTGCCGACGCAGGGCACGACGATGGCCGCGGGGGCGGCCCTCAAGGCGGCGCTCGAGCTGGGGGCCCAGAGCGCGCATATGGTCGGCAGCGCCAGCGTCGAGCGTGACGGCACGATCGACAACATGATCGTCGCCCACGAGTGGGGCCATTATATCCACCATCGCCTGGTCGAGTGCGGCAACCGGGCCTGCATGGCCGAGAGCGAGGGCTGGGGCGACTTCAACGCGATCCTCATGGCGCTGCGCGAGAACGACGACCTCGACGGGTCCTTCGTGCTCGAGACCTACGCGGGCTTCGACAAGAGCGGCTACTTCGGGATCCGCCGGATCCCATACTCGGTCGACCCGGCCCACAACGCGCTCAGCTTCCGCCATGTCAGCGACGGCGTGGCGCTCCCGAACACCCACCCGATCAAGGCCGGCGGGCCCAACAGCGAGGTCCACAACGCCGGCGAGATCTGGGCGACGATGATGTGGGAGAGCTACATCGCCCTGCACAAGGCCCACGCGGCCGACCTCGAGTTCGCCGAGGTGCGCCGCCTGATGTCCGACTACGTGGTCGCCGGCATGCTGCTCGCGCCGTCCAGCCCGACCTTCCTCGAGCAGCGCGACGCCCTGCTGATGGCGATCGCGGCCCGTAGTCAGGACGACTTCATCACCGTCGCCGCGGCCTTCGCAAAGCGCGGCGCCGGCAGCTGCGCGGTCGGCCCGGGCAAGAACTCGGCCGACTTCTCCGGCATCGAGGAGGCCTTCGACCTGGCGGCCAACGCCCTGCTGCTCGCGGTCACGGTCGACGACGCCGGCGTCTCCTGCGACAATGATGGGATCATCGATATCGGCGAGGTCGGCCGCATCGTCGTGACGGTTTATAACGGCGGCGTGCTGCCGCTGCCGGCCGGGGCGACGGTCGAGCTCGTCGACCCGGACGCGAGCCTGGTGCTGCCGAAGGGGACGAAGTTGAGCGTGCCCGAGCTGGCGCCGCTGGAGAAGGTCGAGCTCACGCTCGAGGTGGAGATCGATCCGGCGCTGGCGAGCAACAAGTCGGTGCCGCTGACGCTGCGCCTGACGGCGTCGGCGGGCTGCGAGGCGGCGGGCGACCGGGTGCTGCCGATCGAGGTGCACGCGGACCTGCAACCGGCGGCGACGGCCAGCGACGATGTCGAGGCGGAACCATCGGTGTGGACCCCCGACGGCGGCTCGGCGCCGATGGTATGGACCCGCCGGCCCAACCTGGACGGCCACGTCTGGCACGCCGACGACGTCGGTTATCAGAGCGATACGCGCCTGGTCTCGCCGCCGCTCCAGGTCTCGATGACGGTCCCGCTGGAGCTGCGCTTCGAGCATCGTTATGACTTCGAGCGCTCCGAGGGCGTAAACTGGGACGGCGCGGTGATCGAGGTGTCGACCGACGTGGGCAAGAATTGGGTCGACATCTCGACGCTCGCGCCGATCGCCTACAGCGGGGTCATCGCCAGCGAGAAGAATCCCATCAATACGCGCTCGGCCTTCGTCGGCACCAACCCCTCGTATCCCGCCCACGACACCGAGACCCTGCTGCTCGGTAACCAGCTCGCGGGGCAGACCGTGCACCTGCGCTTTCGGGTCGGCACGGATCTGGCCGCCGGCGCGCCGGGCTGGGATATCGATAATATCGCGTTCACCGGCCTCGATAATACGCCGTTCCCGCGCTGGACCGTCGATGCCGGGGCCTGTGATGCGGTCGACAGCAGCAGCAGCGGCGGCGGGGAGAGCGGCGGGCAAGCGGAGGAGGGCAGCGGCACGCCCCCGACCACCAGCGGCGACGGCGAGGGCGGTCCGCAGGAGGGCAGCAGCGGCGGCTCGGAGACCGGCGATACGGAGTCGGAGGCCGCCGAGGACGGCGGCTGCGGCTGCGCCGCGGATAAGCCCGGCCCGCCCGGGCTGCTC
>NZ_JACCSO010000157.1 GCF_013812955.1 Nannocystis sp.
AGACCGCGCAGCTCGCCGAGGGCGCGGCGCAGGCCGGTCGCATAGTCCGGGCGCGGCCGCAGCGAGGCCGAGAGCACGGTCGCCTCGCGGTGCTGCAGGGTCTCGCTGCAGAACACGCAGCGCGCCGAGCAGGGCCGGGCCGACGCGAAGGGCGTGAAGGTGAGCGGCTGGGCGAAGCGGTGGGCGACGCCGGTGATCGGGTGCACGGCCGCGGGTGCCTCGAGCCGGTCACGACAGGCGAGACCCGCGAGCCGCGGGTGAGCCAGGAGCGCGTCGGGGAGCATGGTCGACGATGGTAGGTCATCGGGCGCACGAGGCCCATGCGCGAGATGGCTCGCGGCCTCGCGCGCGCGCGCTCCGGCTCGAGATCGTGATATAGCGCCGTCCATGCTGAAGACCTCAGTCCCCGGTCCGACTGGCGCGCGCTTGCCCGCACCTCCGGGCAGCCACGGTCTGCCGGTGCTCGGCGAGACCCTCGAGTTTCTGCGCTCGCCGCATCACTTCGCGGACACCCGGATCGCCCGCTTCGGCAAGGTCTATCAGTCGCACATCCTCGGCAAGCCGACCGTGTTTCTGATCGGCGCCCAGGCCAACCACTGGATCTTCGCCGGCGAGGGCCGCTATCTCGAGAACGAGTGGTCGCCCGCGATCAGGAAGCTGCTCGGCGCGAACTGTCTGTCGCTGATCTCCGGCGACGCGCACAAGCAGCGCCGCAAGCTGCTCGCCCCGCACTTCAAGCGCACCTCGATGGCCGGCTGCGTCGCGCCGATGGTCGCCATCGCCCAGGCCCACCTCGATCGCTGGGCGCGAGACGCCGGACGCGGATCGCTGGCCGTCGTGCCGCGCATGCGCGCGATGGTGTTCGAGATCGCCGCCGTCTACCTGCTCGGCGACACCGATGACCTCGGCGTCGGGCTCGAGGAGTTCAGCCGCGACTTCGACACCTGGGTCGGCGGGCTGTTCGTGGCGGTGCCGCTGGCGCTGCCCTTCACGCGCTTCGGCCGGGCGATGCAAGCGCGCCGGCGCCTGTTCGGCGTGCTCGAGCGTTTGGTCGCCAAACGGGAGGCCGAGCAGCGCGACGATCCGAGCGTGCTCTCGACCCTGCTGCGCGTGCGCGACGAGCATGGCCAGCCGCTGCCGCGCTCCACCATCGTCGACGAGATCCAGCTGCTGCTCTTCGCCGGTCATGACACCACGGTGACGAGCACCACCAACATTATCTATCACCTCGGCGTTCACCCGGAGGCGCAGGCGCGGGCGCGGGCCGAGCAGGACGCGATGGTGGACCGCGAATATACGCTGGAGAGCCTGCGCGCCATGCCCTGGCTCGAGGCGGTGATCAAGGAGAGCATGCGGCTCATTCCGCCGATCGGCGGCGCGTTCCGGGTGATGACCGAGGACGCCGAGTACGGCGGCTTTACCATCCCCAAGGGCCATCGGGTCGCCATCGGCCCGCGCGCGGCGCACCGTGAGGCCGAGCACTGGCCCGACCCCGAGCGCTTCGATCCGGAGCGCTTCATCCGCGAGGCCGACGACCGTCCGCCCTTCGCGTGGATCCCGTTCGGGGGCGGCCCGCGGATCTGCCTCGGACAGCACTTCGCCATGCTCGAGATGCACGTGGTGCTGGCGATGCTGCTGCGCGAATTCGAGTGGAGCCTGACGCCGGGCCAGGACCAGAGCTTTGTGATCATTCCGCTGCCGCGCCAGCGCAGCGGCACGCTCATCGAGCTGAAGCGGCGCGCGCCGCGTACGCAGGCCGAAGCCAGGCTCTGATCGACGCCTGATCGGCCGCGGCGGAGTGGACGAGATCGCCGCAAGAGCCGGCAGGACCGCCGGAGAGGCGATTTTTATGCGCATGGACAAGTGTCCGGTCCGTGTGGCAGCCTGCGCGCACGAAGGTTGGCAGTGAGCGCGGCGCTCCCGGCACGGCCGCTCTCTGCACCCCCCCCGATGCGCGATGCGACGACCGAGGCCTCTCCGAGCATCTGGCGGCGTCTGCTGGCGGTGCACAGCCGCGACGAGGACGTGGTGCGGCGGGGCCAGTCGTTCATCGCGCTGTGCCTGACCTTCGTCAGCTTCACGGCATTTCTCCTCGTCCCGATCGCCCTCGCAAATCCCGCGGGCGATCTGCCGATGAGCTTCGCGGTGCTCGGGCTCGTCATCTGTAACTATTGTGCCGGCATGATGATGGCGCGGCGCGGCCAGGTCGATCTCGCGGGTGTGGTCGTCGGGGCGCTGCTCAGCACGATCCTCGCCGGGTTTATTCTGTTTCGCTTCCGCGCCCTCAATGATGGCATCTGGTTCATGACCCTGAGCGTGATCATCTCGGGCCTGGCGATCCGCCCGCGGCTGATCTGGGTGGTGCTCGGCCTCGACCTCGCGCTGACCACCAGCTTCCTCGTGGTGCTCCCGGCCGACCCGGCGCTCCCGTACCAAAACCTCGGCAAGGTCATGATCCTGGACGCGCTGCTGATGACCACCGCGGTCGCAACCTATATCAACGCGACGCGCAGCCGGGACCTGTTCTGGCGCCAGCGGCAGGCCGTGCACGAGCTCGAGGCCACCAGCCGGCGCGCCGAGCTCTCGCGCGAGCAGGCCGAGCAGGCCTATAAGCTCGCCGAGGCCGCCAATCGGGCCAAGAGCGTGTTTCTGGCCAACATGTCGCACGAGCTGCGCACCCCGCTGAACGCGATCATCGGCTACTCGGAGCTGCTCAAGGACGAGATCGACGAGGGCGCCGCCCACGACGACCTCGACAAGATCAACGCGGCCGGTCAGCACCTGCTGGTGATCATCAGCGATATCCTCGATCTCACCAAGATCGAGGCCGGACGCCTGTCGATCTGCGTCGAGCGCTTCGCGGTCGAGGCCCTCGTGCAGCAGATGATGGCCATCGTGCGGCCGATCGCCGCCAAAAATCGCAACAGCCTCGAGGTGATCGTCGCCCCTGAGTGCGGCGACGCGGACACCGACCCGACGCACCTGCGCCAGATCCTCCTCAACCTGGTGGCCAACGCCGCCAAGTTCACCCACGACGGGCGGATCGTCCTGCGCTGCGGCCGTGAGGGCTCGCAGCTGGTATTCGAGGTCTCGGATACAGGCATCGGCATGGACGAGGCCACGCTGGCGCGGGTCTTCGAGGAGTTCGTCCAGGCCGATGACTCCACGACCCGACGATATGGCGGCACGGGCCTCGGTCTGACGCTGTCTCGCCGGCTCGCCGAGCTGCTCGGCGGCACGTTGTCGGCCACCAGCGCCCCCGGCGAGGGTTCAATCTTCGTCCTGCGTCTGCCCGCGAGCCACGACCTCGACGCCGTCCGGTGATCCCGGCGCATCCGCGGACGGCTCGTACGCGGTCGGCTCGTACGCGGCAAGCTCGCCCTCGGCCAATATCACCTCACCGGCGAGGGTCGAGCGCTCCGGGGCGTGCACGTCGCGGTGGTCGACGCGCTGATAGGTGACCCGCCAGGTCAGGGTGTGTTCGGCCAGCGCACCCGGAGCGACCATCTCGAATCCGGTCGCGGTGGTCAGTCGATCGTCGGGCTCGAGCGGATCGGGCCTGCGGGAGGCCGGGCCGGTGCGCGGCCGCGCCGGGAAGTGCCGCGCGAGGTAGCGGGTCGCGCCGGCGTAACGCTCGCCACGGGCGTCAAGGGCCTCGACCCGCAGCTCGAGGCGACGAAACAGATCGCCGGTCGGGAGCGCGTGCCCGACCGCGACCGGCGTGAGCGCCAGACGCAGTTTGTCCGGGCCGAGTCGCTCGGCCGACGCCGACAGCGCGGCGCGCAACAAGGGAGGATTGCGCGAGACATCGAAGCGGTGATCGCGGTGGCGGCCGGTATCATCGAAGATCGCGGGCATGTGACAGTCGGCGCAGCCGAGCTCCGCGTAACCGGAGCGCGCGTGCTCGGTCAAGGTCAGCTGCATCCTGTGCCCAGCCGCGTGGCGCCTGGAGGTCGGGAAGTCGAACTCGTGGCAGCCTGCGCACGCCTGCGCGCCGGAGAATTCGGGGCTACGCGCGAGCGGATGCGGCGACGGGGCCATCGAGCGCGCCGTCATGGCCGCGCGGACCGCCTCGCCCTCGATGTGGCATGATAAACAAGTGACCCCATTCGCCGCGGCCCAGGTCAGCGGCGCCTGGCTCGGGTCGGCGTGCGGCGCGTGACAGGCCTGGCAAAACGGCTTGGGCTCGCGGGCGAAGGACCGCTGGAACGCCTCGTTGCTGAAGGCGTCGCGGTGCAGGGAGTCGCGCCACTGGGCCGCCTCGGCGGTATGGCAGGCCTCGCAGGCGGTATTGAGGGCCTCGGGGGTCGGCAGCGAAACGAGCGCGGACGGGGTGTGATCGAGGGATACGTCGTCGGTTTGGGCCGGCGCGCTGCAGCCCGGGGCCGCTGCGAACGCGAGGCATAGCCGGAATCGCCGGAGCAGCCGGGCAACGATGGCGCGGCCGTGCGTGCCGCTCGCGGTCATCCCGGGGCGCTCGTCGGGGCCGGGACCACGCCGGTCGGCTCCGGGGGGGCTTGCAGCGCGGCGCGAGCCGAGTAGAGCGTGTGGCGCTCTCCGGAGTTCACGGCGATCCACAGGTGGCTCTCATCACGCAGGGCGACCTCGATCTCGGGCATGTCGGTCACGTCGCCGGGCAGCGCCACGGCGACCCACTTGCCGGCGTCGCTGCGGTGCCACAGCGTCTCCTTGCCGAGCGTCTCCAGGACGATCCACAGGCTGCCGTCGGACACCGGCAGCATGTGCGTGACCTCCTGGTCGCCGGGGACCGCGTCGAGCTTCCAGCCGCCGGTCTCGTAATGCACGATGTAACTGCGCCTCGGCAGAGGGGGTGCCACTCTCTCGGTGATCGCGGCGCTGATGCTCCAGCGCTGGCGCGCCGCCATCACGCCGGTCTCATAGACGAGATAGCGGGAGTCCGTGCGGCCGAACCGCACGCCGCCGCTGCGCTCGCAGCCGGGCGCCTCGTCGGGCTTGCAGCTGCGCAGGATCTCGAGGCCAATGCCGTCTTTCTGCGGATCCACGAACAGGAACAGGGTGCCGCCGATGCTCTCGAACACGTCGCGGATGTGCTCCCCGTCCGCCAGCGGCATGCCGTCCGGATCGTCGTACTTGCCGGCCACGCGGTGGAACTCGGCCGGGTCGTTGTTACCCACGGCGGAGACTAGCAGCATGCCGCCCCGCGGGCTCCAGCGATGGGCGGCGAGCTTGTTCTCGTCGATGTCCGTGCCGCCCATGAACGGCTGCGCGACCCAGCGATTGTTCCCGCGCCACTTCAAAAAGGACAGGTCCGAGCCCTCGCGCTCGTGCGAGACCACGCCGATGCGCCACGCGTCGCCGGGCCACGAACCAATGATCATCGCCTCGCTCTCCGACAGCGCGCGAACCCCCGTAGGATCGACCTTCGGCCTGGCGACCATCGTGCCGTCGGGCCCGAGGTCGTGGGGCACGCCCGCCAGCCGGCCCAGCAGGCCGCCGTCGAGTCGCTCGATCTTCACCACGCGGTCGAGCTCCATGGCCACCTCCCAGCCGGGCGTGAGCCTCTCGATGCTCGCCACGGTCACGGCCGGCGGCGTCGGGAACTGCGGCGGCTCGGCGACCGCAGTCGCGGGGTCCGGCGTGGCCGCGATCGGCAGGGCCGGCGCAGGGTC
>NZ_JACCSO010000169.1 GCF_013812955.1 Nannocystis sp.
AGTCAAGCCCGAGCGACGTCGCCGTCCCAACGCCTGACAGCGACCGAGGGCGACCTGTTTGAGCATCGCACCGCCCGCCGGCCACCTCGCTACGCCAGGTTGCGCGGGCACCTTGCCGGCCCCGCGCCGGCCCGCGCGACGTCATCCGCATCGAGCCAGCGTTCATCCGGCCCGCGCGACGTCATCCGCATCGAGCCAGTTTTCATCCGGCCATCCCAACAAGATCGATCAAGATCAAGATCACCGGATCCAGATGATCGGATCCTTGAGCACGTTCCAGCCGACGCATCCGATATGGATCGCGGGGAAGTTGGCCACCGCCGCAACATTGATGGTGCTCGCGGTCACCAGCGCCCCGGGCGTCAGCGCCGCGTTGAACACGTTACCCGCGTTGTAGTGCGGGTTGCCGTAGGAGCGCGGGAGCTGGTCGGCGGACTGGTCGAGGATCAACTGCTGGACCGCGTGGCAGCCGAGCGGGTTGTTCCACGGGACTCCGTTCCACAGCCAGCCGGTGTCGGTCGGGGCCGGGCCGCTGGCCTGGTAGTTGACCGCGGGCAGGTTGTTGTACGCCGTGATGGCGTACATCGGGTTGGCCTTCGCGGAGAGGATCCAGAACTTGGTGCTCTCGGACAGGGCGACCTGCGTGTGCGGCAGGTCGTAGTTGAGCTTCGACAGGTCGCTGATGTGGACCAGGGAGATCCAGCCGCCGCCGTCGACGGTCATGTCGCAGTAGACCTGGAAGGGCTCGTCGTTGCCCTCGCCGTCGGGGTCGATGGTGTAGATGCCGTCCTTCGACTCGGGCTGGGCCGCCTTGACCTGCTTGCAGTCCTTCGGCACCGAACAGACGCCGGCCTCGCAGTCGGCGGTCTCGCAGTCGGTGTCCGCCGTGCAGCCCTGGCCGAGCTTGCAGTCCTTGCAGAGGTTGCCGCCGCAGTCGATGTCGGTCTCGGCGCCGCTCTCGAGCCCGTCCATGCAGCTCGGCGCCTTGCACAGCGTCGTGCAGGTGTCCGACTGGTCGGCGTTGCCGTCGTCGCACTCCTCGACGCCGAGGTGCTGGCTGCCGTCGCCGCAGCTCGCCAGCACGCAGGTCGGCAGGCAGGCGTCGGTGTCCTCCTTGTTGGCGTCGTCGCAGGTCTCGCCCTTGTCGAGCTGGACCTTGCCGTCGCCGCAGGTGGGCGAGGCGCAGTCGTTGCCGCAGGCGTCGTCGTCGACCTGGTTGCCGTCGTCGCAGCCCTCGCCGGGACCGACGAAGCCGTCGCCGCACCTCGCGTTCTTGCAGTCGCCGACGCACAGGTCGTCGTCGAGCTGGTTGCCGTCGTCGCACTCCTCGACGCCGGCTTGCACGCGGCCGTCGCCGCAGACCGCCGGCTGGCAGGTGAACGAGCAGGCGCCCTCGTCGGAGTTGGCGTCGCCCTCGTCGCAGGTTTCGCCGGGGTCGAGGGTGCCGTCGCCGCAGACCGGGGCCGGGAGCGGCGAGGTGTCGCTGTCGGTGGTGTCGTTGTCGGTGGTGCTGGTCTCGGGGTCCGGGCGGGCGAAGTCCAGCAGGGGGCCGTTGCTGGTGAGCCCGGACTCCTCGGTGGTATCGCCGGTGTCGCCGTTGGAGTCCGACACGCCGTCGGTGGTCGGGGATGCGGTGATCTCTGTGGCGGAGCCTGGCAAGCCCGTGGTGGTGGCCGCGGCCGTGGTGGCGCCGGCGTCGGTGCCCGAGAGCGAGGCGGTCGCTGTGTCCTGGGAGGTCTCGGCGCTGCTGCAGCCGGCCACGAACATGAGGGCAAGCAGCGACAGTTGGGGCTTGTAAGGGTGCATCGGCCCCAGCATAAGCGGGCCCTGTGGCCGCTGAACCGCGGCCCGGCGGCCGCTGGGGGCCGCTGATGGTTGTTCTTGGCCACCTACGGCGCGTTGTCGGCCATCACCGGCCGTGGTCCGCTGTGGTCGCCGCCGTGGTCGCCGCCGCTGGTGTCATGGGGCCGGGAGCAGGCCGACGCTGCGCAGCAGGCGGCAGACGGCGAGCAGGGGCAGGCCGATGATGCTGGTGAAGTCTGCGCCTTCGATGCGTTCGAACAGGGCGATGCCGGCGTCTTCGATGCGGAAGCTGCCGGCGCAGTCGAGTGGTTGGTGGCGCGCGACGTAGGCTTCGGCTTCGGGGCGACCGAAGGCGCGGAGGGTCAGGTTGTGGCGGTCGATCGCATCACGGGCGAGCCCGCTTGCGGCATCGAGCAGCACGACGCCGGTGATCAGGTGGACCTGGTGGCCGGACATGCGCATCAACTGTTCGACGGCGCGTTCGGCGGTCTCCGGCTTGTGCAGCAGATCTCCCGGAGGCAGCACGACGATCTGGTCCGCTGCGAGGATCCACCCGTCGGGGTGGGTCGTGCGCAGGCTGTTGGCCTTCGCGTGGGCGAGGAACAGGGCGAAGCCCTCGGCACCGAGCGCGGCGAAGCGGTGGTCCTCGGTCCGCTCGTCGAAGGTCGGCGCCGCTGCCACGAAGGACAGGTCCAGCTGCGACAGCAGCTTGTGCCGGTAACGCGACGTCGAGGCGAGGACCAGCGGGCGTGTCATGGAGCTATAGCCTTACCTCGGGCGTTCGGCGCTGACAACGCGAGTTGCCGGCAACTGAGCAAGTCGAGGCGATGCGGAAGAGGACACGTGGATGACCCGAGTGGATGACCCGAGTGACAGGCGTGCGGCGGTGACCCTCACGTGGTGTTACAGACACGGCGGGTTTCGAGCGCGCCTCGCAGGCGGGTCACGTTGCAGGCTGTGGTTTTGAGCCCGCAGCGCTTGACCCCACGCCGCTGCACGCGCATCATGCGCTGGACCACGTTTTGCGCAATGGCGCAGGACTAGCCTTCTTGTCCCTTACTCCGCCCTTTTGCCTTCGGAGCGTCGCCCAGTGGCCCATCGAGTTCCCGACTGGACCTTCCTGACCAACCACGCACACGTCTTGTTTTGCCTCGCCCAGGATTCGGAGATTCGGCTGCGGGATGTTGCAGATCGGGTCGGGATTACCGAGCGGGCGGTCCAACGCATCGTGACCGAGCTCGAAACTGGCGCATACATTACCAGGCAGCGCAACGGCCGGCGTAACAGTTACATCGTCCACAAACAGCTATTTTTGCGCCACCCGATCGAGGGCCATTGCAGCGTCGCGGAGCTGCTGGGCCTCATCCTCGCGGGGGACACCCGGGATTCGGATCTGCCAGCGTCCGCGGAAAACCCTGCGTCCGCGGAAAAACCTGCAGACGTCTGACTTCTGGTCGCGGTTGTCTGGTCTCGGTCGAGGTCGGTCGAGGCCGCGGCCGACTGAGCGCTAGCGCTTGCGCTTCTTCTTGATCGGGCGCCGCTTCTTCACCGGCTTGCTCGGCGGGAAGGCGTCCGGAAAGGCGGCTGCGTACTGGGTGCGCACGCTCGCCAGCTGCGGGTCGAGGGCCCGGCAGGCGGCCTTCTCGGCGTCCGCGACCGCTGCGACCGGCATCAGCGGCGCCACGGCGACCTTGAGGACCTCGACGTACTCGCGGCGGGCCTCGGCCTGCATCACGGTGATCGCGGCCTGCATCGTCTGGCACGGGGTCGGCGTGCTGCCGGCCTGCTCGAGGTCGCGGCGGGTGTTGAGCACGACGTCGACCTCGTCGGCGAGCGGGGGCGTGAGCGCGTCGCGGATGCGCCGGCGCTGGGCGTAGCTGGCCCAACCTTCGGGGTCGTTGATGTAGCCGAGCAGCACGCCCTGGCCTTGCGGTCCGAGGGCCAGCGCCAGATCGATCGCCGCGTCGGGCACGGGACGGCGGTGCAGCAGCGCGTCGACCTGGGCGTGAAAGCCGAGGTCGCGGGCCAGCGTCGGGTCGAGCTTGAGCGCGTCCGCGTAGAGCTCGAGGGCTCGGGCGCCGCCATCGGGTCGCTGGGCCTCGAGGCCGGCCTCGCGCCAGCGCACCGCGGCGTCTTGCGGGAAGCGCTCGTGCAGGGCCAGGAGCCGCGCTGCGGCCTCGTCGGCCTTGTTCTGGGTCAGCAGGCCGTCGATGGTCTCGAGCTCCTGGACCCGATCGAATCCGTCGGCTGCGGGCGGTTGCGGCGAGGCCCCATCAGAGCCCCGTGAAGCATTGCCGTCGGCGGTCGGGCTCGTCACGGTCCCGGACGCCTGCATCGGGGCGATCGCGGGGGCGGTGGTGACGGACGGCTCGCGGAGCACGAACCAGTACAGGGCGAGGCCGCCGAGGGCGAGCAGGGTGACGGCGAGCGCGACGCGAAAGCTGGTGCGCCGGTGCAGCGCGTTGGGGTTCAGCATCGACTCGACGAGGGTCAGCGGACGCGGGCGCAGGGCGTCGGGCAACGGCCTGGCGACGGCGATGAGGCCGGAGAGGTCGGGCCCGCCGTTGGTGACGACGTCGGTGAGGGGGTCGTCGCCCTTGCCGCCCTTGCCGCGGCGGCGGGGCGAGAGCGACTCGCGGTAGCGCTCGAGGGCGATGCGCACGGTGCGGGCGTCGGGGAAGCGCTGCTCCTTCTGCTTGGCGAGCAGGCGCATGATGATCGCGGCGAGCTCCTGCGGGACCGACTGCGGGAGCGGCGGCGGCTCGGTGCTGACCTGCATGCGGATCAGGGCGACGGGGTCGTCGCCGTTGAAGGGCAGCTTGCCGGTGACGATCTGGTAGAGCAGCACGCCGGCGGCGTAGAGGTCGGCGCGGGCGTCGATCTCGAGGCCGAGGGCCTGCTCCGGGCTCATGTATTGCGGCGTGCCGAACACCATGCCGGCGCGCGTCATCTGATCGTGGGCCCCGTCGCCGCCGATGATCTTGGCGATGCCGAAGTCGACCAGCTTGAGCACCTCGCGGCCCTCGTGGTCGCGCGTGACGAAGATGTTCTGCGGCTTGAGGTCGCGGTGGACCACGCCCTGGCCGTGCGCGTGCTCGAGGCCGCGAAGGATCTGGAGGATGAGGTCGCAGGCCCGCGCCGGCTCGACCGGACCGTCGAGGATGTTCTGCAGCTCGGTGCCCTCGAGCAGCTGCATCACCAGGTACTTCATCCCGTCCTCGGTCGAGCCGAACTCGGTCACCTGGATGCAGTTGGGATGGTTCAGGCGCGCCGCGCTCTGGGCCTCGCGGTCGAAGCGCTTGACGAGCTCCGGGTCGCGGCTGAAGTCGGGGTGCAGGACCTTGATCGCCACGTCGCGGCGCAGCAGCACGTGGCGCCCGCGGAACACCGCTCCCATGCCGCCCTCACCGATCAGGGCGTCGAGGCGGTAGATCCCTGCCAGCACCTCGCCGACGAGCCCTGCCAGATCGTTTTGGATCTGCTCCGGGTCGGTCATCGGGTCGAGGCCCTCTGCGCGCAGTTAGCGCCTTGAGCGGGAACGAGGTTCATGGCGGACGCCTCGGGGAGGCCGGGGGGAACATACTCCAGATGAGCGGCGGAGGCCGCGGGAAGCCAGATGAGCGGCGGAGGCCGCGGGTAGCCAGATGAGCGGCGGAGGCCGCGGGTAGCCGGATCAGCGGAGCGGCTTGGTGCGGACGGTCTCTTCGTCGGGGGAGGCGGGCTGGGATTCGGGCTGCTCGGGGGTCTCGATGAAGGATGTGCCGCGGTCGCGTTCGATGCGACTGAGGGCCTCCTGGGCCCACTGGGCCAGGGAGAGCTCGCTGGTGGACTGGAAGTCGGCGAGCATCTCCTCGAGCTCGCGCCGCGCGCGCGGGCTCTGGCCCAGCATGTGCGCGACCTCGGCGTCGAGCAAGCGCAGCTGCTGGATGGCGAACTGCTCGTTTTGGATCGGCTGCATGCCACGCCGGGCCTCGGCGAGCATGGCCGCGCCCTCCTCGACCTGGCCCATGCGGGCCAGGACGTAGCCGAGGAAGCCGGCGTTGAGGTTGATCTGGTAGAGGTAGCCGTGCAGACCGGAGAGGCGCAGCGCCTCCTTGAAGGCCTCTGCGGCCTGCTCGAGGTCGCCGCTGCGCAGCAGCAGGTCGCCGATGTTGTGCAGCGGGCTGATCAGCATGCGCGTGATGTTGACCGCGCGCAGCTGCTCGATCGCCTGGCGGGTCTCGGGGATGGCGCGCTCGGGCTCGTCGCCGAGCACCGCGAGGTAGGCGATCCCCGAGATGTAGCTTTGCCGCTGGAGCACCGACACGCGCGCGGCGATCGGCTTGGCGATGTCGTGCAGGCGGCGGGCCTCGACCAGCTGGCCGGCGAGCGAGAGGCAGCGCAGGCGGGTGCCGATGATGTGGCAGGCGTGCGTGTCCTGGGCCTCGGGGATGTCGAGGATCTCCATCGCCTCTTTCGAGCAGCGCACGGCCTGGTCGATCTCGCCGGCGCCGAGCAGGATCTCCGCGCGGCGGTTGGCGATGCGCAGCTCGAGCACGCGGTCGCGGGCCTGCTTGGCCGCCTGCGCGGCCTGGGCCAGGCGGCTGAGCGCGACCTCGGCGTCGACGTTGCCGTCGAGGGTGTAGCGGTCGACCAGGCCGAGCCAAAACAACGCCTGCGCGCGGTGGTCCGCCAGCAGCTCGGCGACCAATACCCCGGCCTCGAAGTGGGCGGCCTCGCGGCGCGGGTCGTTGAGCGCGCCGGCGGCCCGCTCGACCAGCATCAGCTGGGCCTTGAGCAGGCGCGGCAGGCCGGCGACGCGGCCCTGGCGACGCAGGCGGACGATCAGGCGCTCGAGCACCTGGGCGGCCAGCTGCGGCTGATTGGCGGCGAACAGGATCTCGACGGCCTTCTCGAGCTCGCCGATGGCCTCGAGCGACTCGGCGGCGTCGTCGAGCAGCCTTGCGCGCAGGAACACCAGGCTGGCTTCTTTGCTCTCGAGCTCGGCGATGCGTTCGGCGAGGTCCTGGCGGGTCTCGTTGAGCGAGTCTTCGTAGCGGATGCGCACGGCCTCGCGGACCGAGGCGTGGGCGAGCACGACCTGGCTCTTGCCGGAGACGGCGCTACAGAGGATGAGGCTCTCGCCCTCGAGGCGGTCGAGGGTGCGGCGGAAGCGTTCGCGGCGGAGGTCGGTGAGGCCGGCGAGCTGCTCCTCCTCGATCGGCGCCTCGATGAGGTAGAGGATGCTGACGATCTCCCAGGCGGAGACGCCGAGCGCGTCGAGGCGGGCCTCGGAGCGCTGGGCGAGGGTCTTGTGCAGCTGCTCGGCGGCGGCGGAGGCCGAGCGCAGCACCCAGGTGTCGTTGTCGCGGACGAGGATCGACTCCTCGATCAGCACGCGCAGGGTCTCGCGGAAGCTCAGCGGGTGGCCGCCGGTGAGCTTGTCGAGCATCGTGACGAGGTCCTTGAGGGCCGGGGCGTCGCCGAGGATGCCCTTGAGGACCTCGTGCATCTCCTTGGGCTGGAACGGGCGCAGGTTCCACAGCTCGGCGATCTGGTCGCGGCTGAGGGCGAGCAGCGCGGGCTTCAATTTGGGTTGTGGTTCGGTGGTGACGCAGACGAGGATCCGCGACTCGTTGTGGTCGACGGCGCGGCACAGCTGCTCGACGATCGTGCGGGTCAGCTCGGAGCCGCGGGCGAGGTCCGACAGGTAGAGCACGAAGGGGTGCTCGTTGCTGGCGCGGATCAGGAACTCGAGCAGCTGGGCGGCGGCGCTGGTCTCGTGGGCGCGCTCGCGGGCGGCGCGGACCAGCTCGCCGTACTGCTTGACGGTCGGGGAGCGGTCGCCGAGGGCCGTGGCGAGCTGGAGGATGACGGGGGCGAAGGGGCCGAGGCCGTCGCCGTCGCCGGTCCAGCAGCTGCCCTCGACGAACACGCCGTCGCCGAGCTGGATCTCGCGGCGCAGCTCGGACATCAGGCGGCCCTTGCCCATGCCCTCCGGGGCCTCGACGACGACGCTGCGGATCACCCGGCCGCGCTGGGGGCCGCTGCGGGTGTTCTCCGGGCGCAGCACCTCGAGCGCCTTGCGCAGCAGGATGTCGAGGTAGTCGGCGCGGTCGACGAAGGGCAGGTGCTCGCAGAGCACGCGGGCGAACTCGCGGCGGTCCTGCGCGGTCTTCTGGCGGTCGCGGATGTGGACCGACTCGCGGCGCAGCAGCTCGAGCACGATGCTGCGGGCGCTCTGGGGGCGCAGGTTGGGGTCGGGGCTCAGCATGCGCCCGACCAGCTCGGCGACGACGGGGCCGCAGGTCGGCAGCAGGGCGCCGGCGAGCTCGGGGCGCCAGTCGAGCTGATTGCGCAGGGCCTCCTTGAAGGTGCGCGAGGGGAAGGGTCTGACGCCGCGGACGGCGGTGTAGATCGTGGCGGCGAGCGAGTAGATGTCGCTGCGGGAGTCGGTGAGCTCGCCCTTGAGCTTCTCCGGGGCGGAGAAGCCGGGGGTGCCGAGGACCTTGATCGCCTCGGGGTCCTCGAGCAGCTCGGCGGAGATCTTGGGGCGGCGAAACAGTCGTGCGAGGCCGAAGTCGATCAACTTGGCCTGCGGCTGGCCGCCCTCGGCCTCGGCCTGACACACGATCACGTTGCTCGGCTTGATGTCCTCGTGGACAAAGCCGAGGGTGTGGATGTAGTCGAGGGCGCGCGCGAGCTGGACGATCATCTCGACGATGGTCTCGCGGGCCGCGCCGCGCAGATAATCCGCGAGCGACTGACCCGACAGCAGCTCCTGCGTGAAGTAGACGACGTCGCCCTCGCAGCGGCCGAAGTCGAAGACCGAGGCGAGGTTCGGATGATGCAGCTGCGTCAGCAGGCGAAACTCGGACTTGAACGCCTCGGTGACATCGTCGCCGGGCGGGCCCTGCGTGTTGCCGAAGCTGCGCGTCACCTGGCCCTTGCGCAGACCGTCGAACTGGCGGCTGCTGCTGGTCGACGTATGAGACAGCGGCGACAGCGGCGACAGCGACGACAGCGGAGCCACGACCCCCGAGGGCAGCTCGCTCGAGCGCGAGGCCGGCGGGTCGAGGCTGGCGTCGCGCCGAATGACCTTGAGCGCGACCGGCCGCTCCTGAAGCTCGTCGTACGCCTCGTACACCGCGCCAAAGCCCCCTCGCCCCAGCAGACCGCGGATCTGGTAGCGCCCGGCGAGGCGCTCCGGCATCGCCGGCTCGTCCGCTGCGTCCCCCGCCGTGGACTTATGTTGCGCGTCGAGAAGGGTCATGAAGCAGGGGACGCAGAGGGCGTGGCGGCGTCGAGGGCAGTAGAAGGCGGCGGACTGTAACGGCGAACGTACGCATGGACAACGGACCACATCGGCCCCTTGTCCGCGAACGCCGAGTATTCCACAGCGCCAGCCGACGCGAGGCCGAAAAAGTGGGCGAGGCGTTGATGCGAGGCCGCAAATGCCGGGTATGCGCCCGGAGTTCGCGCGCTGGAGCGCGCCCGCTCGTCAATGTCGAAGTTCTACAGCCGCCGCGGTCCCCAGGGCGGCACCTCGCCCGGGGCGCGTTTTGCGCTGAATGCTGCCCGACCGACCGCGGCCTCGCCGGTATCGACGCAATGTTCATACGCTGCGCGCTCGATCGCCAGGCGCTCCTCGCCGGGATGACCGAGGGCGGCGAGCAGGCCTCGCTTGTAAGCAGCGACGGCGGTGGGAGAGCGGGTGAGGAGCCGGGCGGCGAGGTCATGGACGCGCGCGAGGCCGGCATCGAGGTCGGCGACGACCTCGTGTGCGAGGCCGATGCGAAGGGCCTCGTGCGCATCGATCTCCTCGCCGGTGCAGCCGAGCCGCAGGGCCTGCGCCGGGCCGATCTGGAGGGCCAGCTCGGCGGTGCCGCGGGCCCCGGGCAGGATGCCGAGACCGGTCTCCGGGAGGCCGAAGCGGGCCCCCGGGGTCGCCAGGCAATAATCGGCCGTCAGCACGAATTCCGCGCCCCAGCCGAGGGTCACGCCGTGGCACAGCGCCGTGGTGAACAGCGGTAGATGACGCAGGCGATGCATCAGGGCCCGCTGGCGGCTGACGTGCTCCTTGATGCGTTCATCGGACCAGCCGACGCGCTCGCTCACATTGGCGCCCGAGATGAAGATCGGTGTGCCACGGGCGCTGACGCGGCGGCTCGTCGTGCACAGGCAGCGGACCTCGTCGTGGGCCTCGAGCAGGTCGCAGAGGGCCGCGAAGGCCTCGAGCTCGGTGCTGCCGATCTCGTTGGCCTTGCCGTGCTCGAGCTCGAGCAACAGCAGGCCGCGCGCGGGGTCGAAGGTCGGGTGAAGGGCGGCGAGGCGCTGCAGGTCCATCGGCCGCGCAGGGTAGCCGATGCTCAGGGCAAGCGGGCGAGGTCTTGCGGATGATCGAGGTTGTCGAGCACCGCCGGGTCGTCGACCGGCAGGCCGCGACGCAGGGCCGCGTGCGCGGCGATCAGCGCTCGTGGGCTGGCGTCCGCGGGCAGCGCGGCCAGGGCCGGCAGCAGGGCCGCGGGGTAGATCACGGGGTGACCGCGGCGACCCTGCAGCTCCGGCTGCCACAGCGCGTCCGGCTCGGCGCGGGCCGCATCGACCAGCGCGGCGACGGTGGCGGGTCGCAGGTGCGGGCGGTCGACCGTCAGGACCAGCACCGCGGGTGGATCGAGGCGGCGCTCCCGCAGCGCCGCGAGGCCGGATTGCAGCGAACTCAGCTGTCCCATCGACCAGCCGGCGTTGTGCACGATCACGGCCGGCGCCAGCGGCTCGTCGCCGAGGTCGATCGCGCCAGTGACGACGACGATCGGTGCGCAGCCGGCCGCGTGGGCGAGGTCGACCGCGCAGCCGACGAAGCTGCGGCCGCGGTGGCGCAGCAGCTGCTTGGGTCGACCCATGCGCGTCGAGGCCCCGGCCGCGAGGACCACGGCTGCGAGCGCGGGGCCCATGGCGGTCGAGCTCCCCCGGGCGCCGCTGGAGCCGATTCCTGTCTCATCGGACATATGGCATGCAGATGTCCGGAGAGACAGGTCGGCGACACGATCTGGTCTTTGGGCCAGCTCACGCGCTGGACTTGCCGCCGAGCGGGCCGCTCAGCGGCTTGTCGGAGGCGGGGGCCGGCGGCGCGACGATGATGTCGAGCAGCTTGCCGACGGCGGCCGCATCGGCGGGCGCGAGCACCAGCAGGCTCTTCTTGAGCGCGCCGGCGAGGGCGCCGTGTTTGGGCTCGAGCTTGAGGCCGAAGCCGAGGGCGCCGCCGATGCGCGTCAGCACGACGGCGGCGGCCTCGAGGTCCTTGATCTGGGCCTTGTCGGCGCGCCGCTCGGGGGTGTTGTGGACGGCGAAGCGGGCGACGCCGATCGGGTCGAGGCCGACGCAGAAGTGACAGCCCTTGCTGGCGAAGCGGGCGAGGGCGAGGCCGCCGTCGCTGGCGAGGCTGGTCTTGATGGCCTTGCCCCCGGCGGCGCCGGAGTGCTTCCCGATCTGGGCGGCGAGGGCCCGGGCGTTGGCGCCGAACACCAGGCTGGCGCTGCCGCCCGCGACCAGCGTGACGAGCTCGAGCTGCTGCTTGTCGTCGAGCAGGGTCTTGAGGTCCTCTGTCTCTTTGGCCATGTTCTTGGGCAGGCCGAGGCTGAGGGTGTCACCGCTGCCGGCGTCGGTCTTGAGGCCGCCGGCCTTGAGGTTGATCGAGATGCTCGCGTCCTTCTTGTCGCCGCCGAGGGTGTTGAAGGCCGTCAGGGCGCCCTTGATGGCGGACAAGATCTCGGAGGTGGCCTTGCGCGTGGCGACCTCGTCCTTGACGTCACCGGCGATCACCGCGGTGAACTCACCGCGGGTGCCGACGTAGACCGCCAGGACCACGTCGTTTTGCAGCTGGTCGAGCAGCGCGTGGCTGGCGACGATCATCTGCTTGCCCTGGGCCGTGAACGCGCCGCCGCCGAGCTGATCGACGGCCTTCTGGGCGCTGTCGAGGAACTTGTGCAGCAGCTCCGGCGAACCCCAGGGGATCGCCACGACCAGGGCCGGACCGGCGGGCAGGCGCCCCTCGAGCGCGGTCGGACTGACGCGTGCAGTCCCGAGCGGGCTGAGACCGAGGCGATCGAAGGGCCCGTCGGCGGCCAGCTCGAGCACGAGGTCGCGGTCGGTGCCGGCGTCGAGCTCGATCGCCGCGTTGTTCGCCTCGCGCAGCACCGCCGAGACCTGGCGGCGCAGCCCCGGTGTCAGCAGCGGGAAGGAGTCGGCCGAGAGCATGCCGGGCGGCAGATCCGAGGCGTGCACCTTGAGGCGCCGGCCGCCGCTCGCCTCGCTCGCAACGCTGGCCGCGCGCTCGAGGTCGGCCGCCGACAACCCGAACTCGAGCGCCTTCGGCCGCTCGCGCAGCAGCACCCGCAGCTCGCCCTGGACATACTCCCACATGCCGTTGCCGAGCGGCTGCGGGCGCTGCGTGGAGGGCATGCCATCCATCACGCCCTTGGCGCTGAGCGCCGCGAGGCTGCCCGCCAGGCGCAGGTCGGTGGTCGGTGCGTCGAGGTAGAAGGTGCTGTCGACCGCCATCACGCCGGTGAGGTCGAGGCTGCTCCACAGGCCCGGGCCGTAGCCCATCTGCAGCAGCGCGGCCTGGACCCACGCGGAGGCGTCGATCGGGTTCTTCGGGTTCCACGCCTGGGTGGCCTGCTTGACCAGCTGCAGCAGGTCCCCGAGTCCGGTGACGCTGGCCTTCACGTGCAGTGGCTTGCCCTGGGGACGCGGCTGCGGGCGAGTCGCCTCGCCGGTGGAGGATCCATCGTCGAGGTCGCTGATGGACGCCGCTGACTCGTCCGCGGCGACGGTCACGGTCGCCGGCGGAGTCTTCTTGGCGCAGGCCGAGGCAGGGAGCAGCACGGCCAGGAGGGCCAAGATCTTCGCGGAGGGCGGGCGAGGCATCGGCCTGGAGTGTAGACGAGGCAGCGCGGCCATGTCGCGGCCGAGTGCCGGGTCGACCGGGCGAGCGCTCAACCTGCCCTCGTACCACACCGACCGCGAACGGAGGCCGGCGCGACGCAGGACGCGCACGGAAGCGCGCTACCGGGTCATGTCGTCGGCCTCGGGCTCGTCATCGGGCTCGTCAGGAGCCTGATCAGGCTGGTCGTGCTGGTCATGCTGGTCAGGCTGGTCAGGCTGGTCAGGCTGGTCGTGCTGGTCGTGCTGGTCATGAACCCGCTCAAGCGCCCGCGAAACGACACTCATGGGCGCCCCGTGCCCGCCATGTCGGTCGGCGAGCAGCTCGGCGAGCACCGAAACGGCGATCTCTGCGGGGGTCCGGCCGCCGAGGGCGAGGCCGACGGGGGCGCGCAGGCGGGTGAGGTCGGGGGCCGGTCGGCCCATCTGCTGCTCGCGGCGAAGGATCCGGGCCAGGATCGCGTGCACCTTGCGGCGGCTGCCGATCATGCCGATGTAGCGGTGGGGGCGGCCGAGCGCCAGCGCCAGCGCCTGCTCGTCGCGGGCGTGGTCGCGGGTGGCGATCACCAGATAGTCGCCGGGCTCGGGGTCGGGGATCGCCACGTCGAGCTCGTCGACATCGGCGAGCTGGCGCTCGTCCGCCGCGAAGGCGGGGTGGGCGAGCAGCTCCTCGCGGTCGTCGAGCACGGCCACGCGAAAGCCCACGCCGCGCGCCAGCGGAGCGATCGCCTGCGCGACATGACCCGCGCCGATGAGAATCAGTCGCGCCTCGGCGTGCAAATACTCCACGAACACCTCCATCGAACCACCGCAGCACATGCCCAGGTCGCGCACGAGGTGGGCCTTGACCCGCTGCGGGCTGCCGTCGCGCAGCGCGGTCCTGCAGGCCTCCAGCACCTGGGCCTCGATCGCGCCGCCGCCGACGGTCCCGACCATCGAGCCGTCGGCGCGCAGCAGCAGCCGGGCGCCGACCACCTGCGGCGCCGAACCCGAGCGGGCGATCACCGTCGCCAGCGCAGCCGGCCCGCCGCGCCCGCACAGGACCTCGGCGGCGGCCCGCAGGACCTCCAACATGGCGGCGGCGCTCGACATCGCGGGCGCAGTGTAGCAGCGCGGGCCCTTGCCTCACGGCGTCATGGGCCGTAAAAAGCGGGCCCCGGCCCCGCCATGCGTCGATCTTCGTCTCTCGCGCTGTTGCTCGTCGCCTGCGCCTGCGGCGATGCGGCGATGCCTCTCGCGCCCGCACGGCCTCGCATCGAGCCGCCCGTCGCCTCGCCGATGAGCCCGGAAGAGCTCGCCGAGGCCCGCCGCAAGGCCGGCTTCAAGGATGACGACCTCGCCGCCGACAAGGCCCAGGCCCGCGAGCAAGGCGGCCGCCAGTACGTCAAGGAGCACCTCGCCGGCTACCGCGGCCTGGTCCGGGCGCTGCGTCGCAACGTCGACGACATCGACCGCTCCGCCCAAAACTGGGCCCGCGCCAGCGATCCCCAGCGGGCCTATCGGCGCTGGCGTGAGGCCCGGAGTCGCGTGGTCGAGGACCTCGCCAAGCGCTACCGCGAGCTGCGGCGCGAGGGGGTCGACGCCGGCAGCACGCAGGCGCTGGTCGAACGCATCTACCGGCAGTGGGAGGACCTCAGCAACGATCTCGGCGGCGACGTGGCCGGTGAGCGCCGCTTCGAGGCGCTGCTGGCCGAGCTGCGTGAGGGACTGGATGCCGCCGAGCTCGCGCTCGACGGGATCGAGCGTGACGACGATCTATAGCGCGCCTGAGGGCACTTGCCCCCGCCGTCCCGACACCTGGGAACACAGGGCCCCAGGTGTCGGCGCGCATGCGATGCGGCTCCCTCTCGCGGACGCAGAATGCTGGCATTTGCCAACGAAACGCGGTATCCGCAGAAGACCCACTTCGTCCGTCACAACGACGGGGCTCCCTTTTTCGGGGGGTAATCCCGACGAAGAGGCACATTCCAGGAACACGCTCATGAAGAAGACCACCATTGCGTTTGTGTTTGCTGCGCTCTCCATCGGCACCATGGGCTGCAACAAGTCCAAGGCCGATACCGCCACGCCCGACGCCCCGGCCGCTGATGCCCCGGCCGCCGACGCCCCGGCCACCGATGCTCCGGGCGGCGATGCCCCGGCCGATGCCCCGGGCGGCGATGCTCCGGTCGAGGAGTGATCTTCTGATCACTTGATCGGTTCATCAGACGGGCCCTGAGCCCGTCTTCGCAGCCTTCGGGCCAAGCTGGCGATCCGCCAGCTTGGCCCTTTTATTTTTTGGTCGCTACGCCCGGGCCGTTCGCAGTATGGTCCGGCCCCCCGAACGCCCCGTGAACCTCGTCCTGCGATTCTTCCGCCGTTACGTGCGGCGTAACCTGCCGCAGTACGCGCTCGGAGTGGTGATGCTGTTCGCCACCAACTACGCGGTGGTGAGGATCCCGACCCTGATCGGCGCGGCCCTGAACGCCATGAGTCCGACCGGCGAGGGCCTGGCGGCCGGGCGGTCGATCGCCCTCGAGCTGATGCTGTGGGCCTTCGCGGTCGTGGTCGTGCGCACCCTGTCGCGGGTGCTGTTCTTCAACCCCGGCCGGGACGTCGAGTTTCGCCTCGGGGTCGACCTCTTCAGCCACTTGCTGGCGATGCAGCGCCCCTTCTATCTGCGCCGCAAGGTCGGCGAGCTGGTCAGCATGGCCACCAACGACACCATGTCGGTGCGTCTGCTGGTCGGCTTCGCCGGCTTGCAGGTGGTCAACGTCGCGGTGGCGATCCCGATGCACCTCGCGCAGATGCTGGCGACCGACGTGGTGCTGACGCTGTGGGTGCTGGGCCCGATCGCGCTCGGGGCCTTCTACACGCAGCTGATCGTGCGTCGCTTCTTCACCATGATCCGCGCCTCGATGGAGCAGCTCGCGCGCCTGTCCGACCGCGTGCTCGAGAGCTACGCCGGGATCGGCACCGTGCGCGCCCACGCCGCCGAGGAAGCGCTGATGCAGCGCTTCGACGCGCAAAACCAGCCCTACCTCGACGTCCAGCTGAGCCTGTCCTCGCAGCGGGCCTTCGCCATGCCGGTGCTCAGCCTGTCGGGCATGATCGCCACCGGGATGGTCCTGTGGATCGGTGGTGACCGGGTGATCGACGGCGTGATGCCGGTCGGCGCCATCGCCACATTCACCACCCTGCTCGCCAGCCTCGTCGCCCTGCTGATGGCGCTCGCCTGGGTGCTCGCCTCGGTCTCCCGCGGCTTCGTGGGGATCTCTCGCATCGACGAGGTCATCTCGACGCCCGCCGATCTGCCCATCCCGTCGGCCTCGCTCGCGCTCACCCACCCGCCCGCGCTCACCCTCGAGCACCTGAACTTCACCTACCCCGGCGCCCCCGAGCCCGCCCTGCAAGGCATCACGGTCGCCCTGCAACCCGGCCAGACCCTCGGCATCTTCGGCCGCACCGGCGCCGGCAAGTCCACCCTCATCAACCTGCTCGCCCGCGTCTACACCCCGCCTCCCGGCGCCGTGTTCGTCGACGGCGCCGACATCACCGCCCTCTCCCTCGAGCAGCTGCGCAGCGGCCTCGCCGTCGTACCGCAGGACCCCTTCCTGTTCTCGACCACCCTGCGCGACAACATCCGCCTGCGAGGCGAGCGCAGCGGCCACACCCGCGGCGAGGACGGCGAGGCCGAGACTTCGGCGCAAACCGCAGCCGCGGTCGTGACCGAGCGTGATCCGCTGCTCGACGCGGTGCTCGCGGCGGCCTGCCTCGAGGACGACGTCAAGGCGCTGCCGGAGGGCCTGGACACCGTGGTCGGCGAGCGCGGCGTGACCTTGTCGGGCGGCCAACGCCAGCGGGCCGCGCTGGCGCGGGCGCTGTACCGGCGTCCGGCCCTGCTGCTGCTGGACGACGTGCTGAGCGCGGTCGACCAGGGCACGGAGTTGAAGCTGGTCGCGGCGATCCGCCAGCTGCACGATGCGCCCTTGCCCGTGGGACAGGTTCAAAGCGACAGGGCTCTTGGGCCAGGTATTCCGCCGACCACGGTGATCGTGTCGCACCGGACCAGCGTGCTCGAGCACGCCGACGTGATCCTCGTGCTCGCCGAGGGCAAGGTCGTCGAGCGGGGCACCCACGCCGGCCTGCTCGCCCAGAACGGCCTGTACGCCGAGACCCACCGCCACCAGGAGGCCGCCCGTGACTGAGGCCAAGCCAGCCGGCGAGCCGAGCGGACCGAGCCCGAGCGCCGCCTCGTCGGGGCCCCGTCAGGAGCCGACCCGCGGGACCTGGCCGGCGCTGCGCCGCTTCTGGCCGTACGTGCAACCGCACAAGCGCTGGCTGTGGATCGGCCTGGTGATGATCCCCGTGGTCGCCGCTGTGTCCGCCCTGCGCCCGCTACTGGTCAAGCACGCGATCGACAGCGACATCGCCACCGGCGATCCGCTCGGCCTGCGGATCACCGCGCTGCTGTTCCTGGTCGCGGTCATGGCCGAGTTCTTCGCCTCGGCGGTGCAGGTGTACACGCTGCAGAAGGTCGGCTACATGACGATCTCCGACCTGCGGCGCTCGATCTTCCGCCACGTGATCCGCCTGCCGGCCCGCTTCTACGACCGCACGCCGATCGGCAGCCTGCTGTCCCGCAGCACCAGCGACGTCGAGGCCCTGAGCGAGACCCTGGCCTTCGGGGTGTTCACGATCCTGACCGACATCGCGGTGATCCTGTCGATCGTCGCCGCCATGTTCGTGCTCGATCCGCGCCTGACCCTGATCAGCCTCGCGGTCGCGCCGTTGCTCGCGGTCACGGTCCGCTACTTCTCCTCCCGGCTGCGCGCCCTGCAGCTCGAGATCCGCAAGGCCCAGAGCGTGCAGAGCGGCTACCTCGCCGAGCAGCTCGCCGGCGTCACCGTCGTCCAGCTGTTCGGCCGCGAGGCCGCGACCTCCGCGGAGTTCGAGCGCCTCGGCGGCCGCTACTTGCGGGCGACCAAGACCGCCAACTGGTACGACGCCAGCCTGTACTCGCTGATGGACGGCATCAGCGCGATGTGCGTCGCCCTGCTGATCTACTTCGCCGCGCCGCAGCTGTTCCCGGGCACCGCGGCCGCGACCGGCGTCACGATCGGCCTGCTGTTCGCCTTCATCGACTACCTCCAGCGGGTCTTCGTCCCGATCCGCGAGTTCTCGGCCAAGCTGGCGACGATCCAGCGCGCGGTCGCCTCGCTCGAGCGCATCTACTCGCTGCTCGACGAGCCCGCCGAGGCCCGCGCGATCGTCCAAACTCACCACATCGCGACCCCGAACCCGCTGCACGACTTCAAGGGCGGCGTCGCCGTCCGCGACCTCCACTTTCGCTACCGCGCCGACGCCTCCGAGGTGCTGCGCGGCGTGTCCTTCGACATCGCCCCCGGTGAGATCGTCGCGGTCGTCGGCCGCACCGGCTCCGGCAAGACCAGCCTCGGCCGCATCCTCACCCGCACCTACGACAACTATAGCGGCAGCGTCCAGTTCTTGACGCCCACCGGCGGCGTCGAGGCCCGGGAGGTCGTGCCCGACCTCCTGCGCGCCAAGGTGTTGATGGTCCAGCAGGACGTGTTCCTGTTCAACGACGACGTCGCCTTCAACGTCAGCCTCGGCGAGCCCGAGCTCGCCAACGACCCCGCGCGCATCGAGGCCGCCCTGCGCACGGTGCAGGCCGCCGACTTCGTGGCGGCGCGCGGCGGGCTCGGCTTCGTGGTCGGCGAGCGCGGCCGCAACCTCTCGTC
>NZ_JACCSO010000187.1 GCF_013812955.1 Nannocystis sp.
GCGCGACCCCGACTCGCTGCGGCAGCCGCAGCCGTCGTCGCCGATCTCCGAGGCAGTGTCGCCGCCGCTCGATTCGCCGGACGCGCTCGACTCGCCCGCTTCGCCCATCGTCGGCGCATCGCCGGTCGCGGGCTCGCCGGTGCTGTCGCCGGTGCTCGCCTCGTTCGGGGGCGCCGGCGCGTCGACGTTGACGCCGAAGGTGATGCGTTCGGACCTCACCATGTTGCCCGCGCGGTCGACCGCCTCCGCCTCGAGGGTCCACAGCCCGGTCGCGAATTTCAGCGCCGGGAACACGAAGGGCGCCCCGCCATCGGTGTTCTCGAACAGCGTCTTGTCGCCGTCGACGACGCGAAACGTGACCTTATCGGTGCCCCAACCGACATCGAGCGCCTCGACCGCGACCGCCAGCAGCACCCCGTCGGCCCCGCCGTTATGGCGGCTACCATCACCCGGTTCGAGGATCTTCACGCTCGGCGGCGTGATGTCGGCGGCCTCGTCGAAGACCACGCCGCAGCTCGCTCCGAGGCCGCTGGGCGGATCTCCCGCGCAGCTGTCCCAGCTCCCGGAGGCCAGGCCCGGGTCGCCGACCGCGAAGCCCCCGCACGCCGGCGAAGGATCCCAGCCGCCGAGGCTGTCGTGGCACGGCGTGACGTCGATGCCCGACTCGGTCTCGATCCAGTCGACGCCGCGGTGCAGCAGCGAGAAGTAGTTGCCCGCGCCGCAGCCGGGCTTGCCCCACGACGTCACCGCGAAGCTGCGCCAGCTGCCGTCGGCGACCTGGACCATCGCCGGCCCGCCCGAGTCGCCGTAGCACGCGCCCTCGGTCGCGTCGCCGACGAACACCTCGTCCCACGAGAACGCGCTGATCTGCGTCTCGACGAAGCGCTTGATGCCGTAGACCTTCTCGGGGTCGGGGTCGTCGCTGTCGCCGAAGCCGACCAGGGTCACCGCCTGGCCGATGGTGAGCATCGACTCGACCTCGCAGCCCATCAGCGGCGGCGTGATCGCGATATCGGTGATCGGCGCGGGCAACCGGCAAAACGCGAAGTCCGTGCCGAACCCGTACGAGCCGATCGGATGGACCGCGCACTTCTCCGGCACCACCTCGCGGCGATCCGCGGCCTCGATCGCGTCGGTGAAGCGGATCCACGGCACCTCGTCGCCGCAGTGCGCGGCGTAGGCGACCACCTGCGGGTGGATCAACGTGCCCGAACAAAAGCCGCCGACGCTGACGACCGTCGGCCAGCCGCACGCCGGAACCACCGCACCGCCGAGGATCGGCTGTGGTGCCGGTGGGGGGGCGGTCAAACCGGCGAGGGCGAGGCACAAGGCAGCGACAGGGAGGACCATACCGGCACTATCCACCCACAAACGCGGGCCGTCCAGCCCGGCCGACCACGCTCCCGGGCAAAAAAACCGCGCCCCCGGGCAGCCAGGCCCGACCCGGATCGGACCAGGCGCCGCGTCCACACCGTCCGAGATCTACGCGACTTCGCGCCTTGACCTCGATTCCCGTGATCCATTAGGGTGCTCTCGTTGTGATTTGGCCAGTTTGGCTGGCGTGACAACAGGAGTGGGTATGAAAACGGATATTTGGAAGTATGGGTTGGTGTTTTCAATGGTCGCGACGGCAGTTCTGGGCTTAACCGCCTGTGATACGCCCGAGCCCGCTGGCGACGACGGCGAGGTCTCGGTCCGCACGGGCAGCCTGCCCGGTTTACCTCAACACGTCCGCGGCTTGCTCGCGGCCAACAAGATCACCCCGATCGCGGCCCCGCCGGCAGTATCTCCGGCGATGTTCGCCCTCGGTGAGGCGCTCTTCTACGACAAGATCCTCAGCGGCACCCGGGACGTCGCCTGCGCGACCTGTCACGCCCCGCAGCACGCCAGCGCCGACGGACGCACGCTCAACGCCGGCATCAACGGCGCCGGCATCGGTCCGGATCGCACCGGCCTGATCGGCGGCCGCCACACCCAGCCGCTCTTCAACCTGCACCTGCTGCCCGGCAATCTGACGATCGACGGCAAGGTCGAGCTCATCAACGGGCTCGTGAGCCCGCTCGGTCTCGGGACCGGCTTCATCCCGTATCCGGTCCAGCAGCTGCTGGGCTTCGACGTCGTCAACACCCAGGCGATCCTCCCGATCGCGACCGGGCAGGAGATGCTCGGCTTCCCCGATCCCCACGACGACAACGAGGTCGGCGACTGCACGCCCTTCGACCTCGCCTGCGTGTGGGGCGCCTACATGGTCCGCATCAAGGCCATCTCCCAGTACCAGCCCCTGTTCACCGCCGCCTTCCCGAACACGCCCTGGGCCCAGATCGGCATCACCGAGGTCGGCGTCGCCATCGGCTCCTACGAGTACGCCGCCTTCGCCTTCGACGACAGCCCGTGGGACCGCTTCGTCGCCGGTGACAACTCGGCCGTCAGCGCGGCCGCGCTGCGCGGCGCGGTCACCTTCTTCACGCCCGGCAAGGGCAACTGTGTCAGCTGCCACAGCGGCAACAACTTCACCGACCTGAAGTTCCACAAGACCCTGACCCCCCAGTTCGGACCGGGCGGCACGGTGCCCGGCGGCGACGGCCCCGGCGGCCTCGACGACTTCGGTCGCATGCGCAACAGCCACGACGCCGCCGACAAGTACGCGTGGCGCACCCCGCCGCTGCGTGGCGTCGAGGTGACCGCGCCCTACGGCCGCCTCGGCCAGTACACGGAGCTCGAGGACCACCTCCTGCATTACATCAATCCGACCCAGGCGCTGCTCGACTACGACATCACGCAGCTCGAGATGACGGAGCTGCACACCACCCTGCTCAATAACACCGCCGACGTGCTGGCCAACGGCGTCGACCCGCTGCTGAGCACCGTGCACATCAGCCCGGCGGACGTGCCGGACCTGATCGCGTTCCTGTACTCGCTCACCGACGACGCCGAGCGCGACATGAACCACCTGATCCCCGCGACCGTGCCCAGCGGCCTGCCCGTCGATCAATAGTCGATAACAAGCCCGGCCGGGCTCGCCCCGGCCGATGACCGCCGATGAGAGCGCTTCACGCCCGACGGGTCCATGGACGTCATGGACCCGCCGGGCGTCGCCAATTCAGCCGCACGTTTAATCGGCCTTCGAGCGCCGGGTCACCTCGCTCATCGCCTTACTTGCGCAATGCGCGTTCGCCCGAGCCGTGCGCATACCCCGATTCGTACCCCGCGCGCAGCGCCTCGCCGTCGGCGACCGGGAGCCGCCCGCCCGTGGCCGTTCCCCCGTTCGCGAACGCCTGCGCCTCGGCGATGACCTCCGGGTCGGCGATCACCATGAGCGCGGTGGACCCCTTGTTCTCGTCGAAGCGCCCGATGAGCCCGCGCAAAAATCCGGTCAAGAACGACGCCCGGGCGGCAGGTTGCTCGTGGGGCGCGCGGCTTTGTGCGCACTGCTCGGCGAGGTGCCCGGCGACGATGGCGCTGGTCTCGTAGGCCTCTCGCGCGATCGCCACGTCCGCACGCCGGCCGACGAACACCAGGCGAATGGTGCCCAGCGAGCGGCTCTTGCTGATGATGTACGCGCAGCGAAAGTTCTCCGCCACGATGGCTGCGAGGTACTCCTTCCAGTCGACGTGGCGTCCCATCTCGTCGACGACCGCGTCGTCGATGGGCTGCACGACCTCGGGCTCGTCGAGCTCGTGCTCCGCGATCTCGTGGGCGTACATGAGCTTCTGGGCCAGCGTGAGCGCCGTGTGCGCCTCCGCCTCGGTGCCCGCATTGCGGGCGAGCCGCAGCATCTTGACGACCTTTTGGATGACCTCGTCGCGGCGACTCATCATGCAATGATGCACCCGAATCCGCCGCGGAGCCCGCGTGCGCCACGTATGGCGACGGTCTACGGATGCGGGCCGTGCGGTGAACTTTGTTGGGCCCGGGCCGCGAGCGCGGTCAGCTCCCGGAATCGGCTCGGCGCGCGGACCTCGATGTAACGCAGCATCTTGTCGCGCACCATCGGGCGCACGCGAAAGTACGGGGCGGCTGGGTCTCGCACGGAGGGCTCGCGCTCGAACCAGTCCTGGATGCGGGTCACGTTCTCCTCAGGAAAACAGACCCGCAGCGAGTCCTCGTCGATGCGCTCCAAAAAGCAGATCCGCAGGAACCACTCGCGCTCGCGGTCGGTCATCCAGCGCGTGACGCGGTCGTGGAAGCGGGTCAGGAACACCACCGATTCGCCGCCGTAGTCGCCGGCCTCCTCGACCGCGAGGCTGATGAGGAACGGATAGCCCTGGGTCGCCTCGAACAGCGTCGCCCAGCGGGCCTCGGGGATGCCCGCGGCCGCGAATACCTTGTCCGCCGCGCCGGCGTCGAAAGGGCGCAGGCGGATCTGCTCGCGCATGAAGCGGCGACAGTGCTGGGCCCAGCCGGGGTGTGTGGTCTCGAGGTCGTCGCGACCGACGACGATGACGATCGTCTGGAACGGCGCCGCGGCGAGCTCGGGCACCAGCGCGCCGACCAGGAAGTCGCCGAGCAGGCCGCCGACGGCCTCGTAGTCGTCGATGATGAGGATCAGCCGGCGCAGGCCCGGGATCGGCGCCTGGGTCAGCCGCGACAGGTCCTTGCGCTCGTAACCCGCGAGCGCCGCCGAGAGGTCGGTGCGGATCTCCGCCGCAGTGAATGCGTAGAGATCTCGCTTGACGCGGTTGCGCCGGGTGATGCCCAGCATATCGCGGATCGGGCCCCACAGCGCGGTCGAGTCGCGCAGGCCCGGCAGCGCGCGCACGGCCTCCCAGGCCTCGTCCAGCACCTTCTCGACGTCCGCGTCGTCGATGCGCGTCGCGTCGAGCGCGATGCGGCTCTTCGGCACCGCCTTGTTGAGCACGCGCGCGTTGCGGAGCAGGGCCAGCGCCGCGCGACGGACCGGCTCGGGCGCGCCCTGCCGCGACAGCTCGGCGACCGCCCGGTCGACCAGATCTCGATGCAGCGTCGCCACCTCGCGCAGGTGCGGAAAGTAGTCCTTGCTGCGGTCCGCCGGCGGCGGCAGGCTGCGGCGAAACAGCTGGCCCTCGACCATGCCGAGGAAGTCGCCGCGGGTGTCCGGGTTGGCGGCGTCGGCGGTGAGCACCAGCCAGCCGAGCTTGTGCGGCTCGACGGCCTCGAGCACGTGGGTCAGCAGGAAGCTCTTGCCGACGCCGCCCGGCCCGCTGATGCCGACGATCGAGAGCCCCTCGGGCGCCTCCTCGATCGACGCGAGCAGCCGGGAGACCTCCGAGCTGCGGTGGATGTCCTTCGCCATGCGCGCGAGCTTACCCTGTGCTGCGGCCCGCGTGGCGCGCCGGTCACGCCATTTCCCCAGCCAGGAAGCGGGACTCAGGTCGCGTCGTAGCGGTCGTGGTGGCGCACCCACGACATGCTGAACGGCAGGCCCTCCTCCTGCCGGCCGAGCGGCGTGAGGTCGAGGATGTGGTAGGTCCCCATCAGCACCTCGACCCCGCGCCCGTACGTCGAATAGGTGTGAAGCACCTCGTCGCCCTCGCGGAGAAACACGCTGAGGCCCTGCGCCTCCGTCACCGGAAACGCCTGCGTCGTGTCGTTGTAGTCCACCGCGCCGGCCGCGACGTCCTCGGGCTGGAACGACACGTGATAGTCGTGGTTGAACCCGCTGTTCGACGAGGACAGCCAGCGGAAGGTCCAGCCCATGCGCGCCTTGAAGGCCTCGAGCTTGGCCAGCGGCGCGCGCGAGACCACCACGAAGGCCGTGTCGCGGGCCGCGAGGTGGGCGACGGCGCCGCCGAAGTGGTCGGCGACGAACGAGCAGCTCTTGCAGCCCGCGTCCCAGGTCGGGTCGAACATGAAGTGATAGACGACGAGCTGGCGCTTGCCGTCGAACAGCGCGGCCAGGCTGCGCTCACCCTCGGGTCCGGCGAACACGTAGGGCCTGTCGACCTTGACCATCGGCAGCGCGCGGCGGGCCGCGCCGAGGGCGTCCCCCTCGCGCGTGTATTGCTTCTCTCGGGCCAGCAGCGCCTTGCGGGCGGCGATCCAGGCTTCACGGGTGACGATGCGGTCTGCGTTGCTCATGGTGATCCTTTCGGGTCAGAGGGTTGTGGTTTTGGCGCGAGCGATCGCTTCGCTCGCACCACGAGGGCGGTCACCGCGGCGCCGGTCCCCGTCGTGGCGACGGCGGTCAGCACCAGGGTTGTCCAACAGGCTGGGCACATCGTTGCTCTCCTCGTTGCGAACGACGGCGAATCTAGGCGGACCCCGCGAGGCCGGCGAGTAACATTCCTGGCGCGCCCGGGCCCGTGACAATTCATGGCCGCCGATCGATGCTCCGCCCGTGTCCGCCGCGCCCCTCACCCTGCTCGACGCCGCCCGCGCGCTCGCCACCGGCGACCCGCTGCGCGCGCTCGCCATCGTCGGTCGTGACGACGGCGCGCCCGGCCTCACGCTCCGCGGCATCGCCTACGCGCAGCTCGGTGACCTCGAGCTGGCGAGC
>NZ_JACCSO010000204.1 GCF_013812955.1 Nannocystis sp.
CAGCTCGGCCAGCAGCCGGGTGCGCACGGCGAGGTTGGCCGCGCTGCCGATCGGGTGCGGGGCCTCGTCGCCGAGCAGCACCGCGAGCCGCTCGCGCGCACGCATGGCCGAGAAGCTGTGCGCCGGGGCGTCGGCTGGAAGTGGTTGGGGCGGTTTTGCGCACCAGAGCGCGAGGACCGCGGCGCCGAGGCACGCGAGGAGGACGAGGAGTCGAGCGCGGGCGGTCAGCACGACTCGATGGTAGGGCGCGCGGGCGGCGGCTTCAACCGCCGCGCCCGGGCGCGTTCATTTCACGAACAGCGTGAGGGCGCCGAGGCCCCAGGATTCATTGTTCGCGTCCTCGCTGAGATCGGTGCGAAGCTTGACGATGGTGCTGTCGCCGGCATGTGCGCGTTGGCCGACGAGCTCGATCTGACCGTCTTTCCAGGTGCCCGAGCCGCACTGGTTCTGTTGCTGGTTGCACGAGTTCGGGTCGTCGAACCGACAGACGCGCGACGCGACCTGCTGGCCGTCGACCTCCACGACGATCTTCTCGGTGTCCCACGAGTCCATGATCACCACCTCGGCGACCACCCGCGCCTCGCTGTGCGGGACGTTCAGGAGCATGAAGCTCTTCTCCGTCGTGGCGTTGCTCCCGAACTGACCCGCGCCGCCGAGCAGCTCTCCGAAGGCCCCGCAGCTCGCAATGGTGCCGGCGCTCCAGTCGACCAGCTCGCCCCCGGTCTCGCGCGCCACCTGCGTCCAGCCGCCGCCCTGCATGTCGCAGTAGACCAGCAACAGGCTGCCGTCGCCCTCCGGGTCGATGTTGTAGCTCTCGTTCGGCAGCCCCGGCATCTTCGTCAACAGCTCGAGGCAGCTCACCGCCACCGGCGCGCAGACGCCGGCGTCGCAGCTGTTCGCCAGGCAGTCCCCGTCCACGATGCAGCCGTCGCCGCCGCCGCACTTCGGACACGCGCCGCCGCAGTCGACGTCGGTCTCGAGCCCGCCCTTGAGCCCGTCGGTGCACGACGACGCCGCACACTTGCTGGTGCAGTCATCCGTGTCGTCGAGGTCGCCGTCGTCACAGGCCTCGCCCGGGTCGAGCGTGCCGTCGCCGCAGATGCCCGCGCCGCTGGTCTGCGTGGTGGCGCTGTCGGTGCCCGCGCTGGTCGTGGGCTCGCCGGTGGTGGGCTCGCCGGTCATGCTGGTCATGCCGGTCATGCCCGTGGAGGTACCGGGCTCGTCGGGCTTGCCCGTGCTCGTGCCGGGGCCGCTGCCGGCCTCGGTGACGGCCCCGCTGGTGCCCTCGACGACCTCGCCGACGCAACTGGTGAGCAGCAGGACGACGAGCACAGGGCGGGGCATTCGAGGCATGGGGGCGGCTCCTGCCCGCGACGGGCGCTTATTCGTGTTCGTACTCGTGGGTATAGCGGTGCGCGTCGACGTCCGTGTTGACCCACCGGATGGTGCCGGTGGTGCTGCGCAGGGCCAGGCTTTGCAGGTGCAGGCGGGTGCCGATGCGACGCACGCCTTTGAGGAGCGGACCGCTGGTGACGCCGGTGGCGACGAAGAGGACATCGCCACGCACGAGGTCGTGCACGCCGAGCAGCTTGTCAGGATCCTTCATGCCCATGCCAATGGCGCGAACGCGCTCCTCATCGCTACGAAACTGCAGTCTGCCCTGAAATTCGCCGCCCATGCAATGCACGGCCGCGGCCCCGAGCACGCCCTCCGGCGCGCCGCCGATCCCGTAGACCATGTCGATGCCGCTCTTCGGGATGCAGGTCGCGACCACGGGCGCGACATCGCCATCCGTGACCAACAAAATGCGCGCGCCCGCGGCCCGCAGCTCGTTGATCAGCTGCTCGTGGCGCGGCCGGTCGAGCACGACGACGGTGAGCTCGTCGGGACGGCGACCCTTCGCGGCCGCCAGCGCCCACAGGTTGTCGCGCGGCGACTTCTCGAGCGAGATCTTGCCCTTGCCCTCCGGCCCGCAGGCGATCTTGCTCATGTACGTGTCGGGCGCGTTCAGCAGCTGACCCTTGTGCGCGACCGCCAGCACCGCCAGCGCGCCCGGCCCACCGCTGGCGCACAGGTTGGTGCCCTCGAGCGGGTCGACGGCGATGTCGACCTCGAGCAGCTTGGGGTCGTTGGGGCCCACCTTCTCGCCGATGAACAGCATCGGCGCCTCGTCGCGCTCGCCCTCGCCGATGACGATGGTGCCGCGCGCCGGCACGCGCTCGAACGCCGAGCGCATCGCCTTGACCGCGGCCGCGTCGGCCGACATGCCGTCGCCGCGGCCGATCTGCGCCGAGGCGGAGATGGCGGCCGCCTCGGTCACGCGCGTGTACTCCAGAACTAGTGTGCGGTCCATGTGGTCTCCTCGGGGCGACTGCTCTCAGTCGGCGGATGGTGCGAACGATGGTTGATCGGGGAAAAACGACGCGAAGGTCGCCCGCAAGGCGTCGGGGAAGCGCGTCGGCCTCCCGTCGGCGAGATGAATGCAGCAGTGACAGGTCTCGGCGAACAGCACCGTCAGGCGCTCCGTCAGGCCCTCGCGGTCGCCAGGCTCGACGCAGACCTGATAGCCGAAGCGCAGCCGCGCGTAGCTCAGCTCGGCGACGCCGACGTGCACCGAGAGCAGGTCGTCGTAGCGGGCCGGCGCGAGGTAGCTGATCGCCAGGTCGGTCAGCGGCATGCCGAGACCCTGCGCCTCGACCTTCGCGTAGGTGTGCCCGAGCCCGCGCATGAACTCGACCCGCGCGGCCTCGAGGAAGCGCGCATAGGTGCCGTGGTACACGTAACCCATCTGGTCGGTGTCGGCGTAGATCACCCGCTGGCGGACGGCGAGGCGCAGGTCCGGCGCGGGCGGCTTGGTCATCCGGGGCGTGCGGGCCATCGCTCGCGCAGCGTACCGGAGCTTGCTCGCGCGCGCGGGGCCGCGCAAGTGAGTTAGGCCCGGCTCTCTCCGCGACTCAGAGAAGCGCCGCGGGCAGGAGGCGGATGCGCGTCGGCGGGGCGGCGAGGTCCGGAGAGGTCGAGAGCTCGGTGAGCGCGGCCTGCATCGCTCGCTCGGCGACCACCTCGGTCAGGATGATCATCGGCACTGGTCCGGCGCCGGCCCGGTCCTGGATCATCCGCGCGATGCTGACGCCGTGACGCCCGAGGCAGGTCGCCACCCGGCCGAGCACACCGGGCAAGTTCGGCACGTGCACGCACAAATAGTGCTCGTGCTCGAGCGCAGCGGTCGACGCCGGAGCGACGGCGCGGACCGCAGGCGGGGTCGTGGGGGCGACCCCGGCGATCAGGTCGCGGGCGACCTCGAGGAGGTCGGAGACGACCGCGACCGCGGTCGGCATCATGCCGGCGCCGCGGCCGTAATACAGGCTGCGTCCGAGCGCGCGCGACTCGACCTGCACGGCGTTGTAGGCCCCGGCGACGCCCGCGAGCACGTGCGCGCGAGGCACGAGGGTCGGGTGCACGCGCAGGCAGGGCCCCTCGGGGGTGTCATGCGCGAGCGCGAGGCTCTTGATCAAATAGCCGAGCTCGCCGGCGGCACGGATGTCCAGCGCGGAGATCCCGGTGATGCCCTCGGTGGGGATCGCGTGGGGATCGACGCGGGCCCCGAAGGCGACGAGCGCGAGCAGGGCGAGCTTGTGCGCCGCATCGCCGCCGCCGACATCGAGGGTGGGATCGGCCTCGGCGAAACCAGCGTCCTGCGCGGCCCGCAGCGCGTCGGCGAAGCTCGCGCCGCTGCGCGTCATCGCGTCGAGGATGTAATTCGAGGTGCCGTTGACGATCCCCGCGATCGCCTCGATGCGATCGCTGGCGAGGCCCTCACGCAGGCTGCGAAGGATGGGGATCCCCCCGGCGACCGAGCCCTCGAAGTAGACCATGCGCCCGCGCGCGGCGGCCTCGGCGAAGATCTCGGCGCCGCACTCGGCGAGCACCGCCTTGTTGGCGGTGACGACGTGCTTGCCGGCCCGCAGCGCCGCGAGGATCAGGGCGCGGGCCGGCTCGATCCCGCCGATCAGCTCGACGATGACGTCGATCGAAGGATCGGCGATCACCGCCCGCGGGTCGGTGGTCAAGAGATCTGCCGCGACCTCGACCTCGCGCGCGCGCCCCGGGTCGCGCACCGCGATCCGTCGCACCGTCAGCGCGGCGCCCAGCCGCGCCTCGATCGCGGCCCGCCGCTCCTGCAATAGACGAAGGGTGCCCGCACCGACCTGGCCGAGTCCGAGGATGCCGATCGTGACGCTGCGCATGTGGAGCAGACGGTAGCGGGCGCCAGGCCGCACGGTCAACCACGGGCCATGGCGTGTAGAGTACGCCGCCCATGCCGAACGCGCCGCGCTCCGTACCCCAGGGTAAAACTCTCGTCACCGGCGCGGCCGGGCACGTCGGTGCCAACCTCGTGCGCAAGCTGCTGGACGACGGGGTCGACGTGCGGGTGCTGCTGCACCCGCAGCACAACAACCGCGGGGTCGAGGGCCTGGCGGTCGAGCGCATGGAGGGCGACCTGCGCGACGCCGACGCGGTGCGCCGGGCCGTGAGCGGCTGCGTGCGCGTGTATCACACCGGCGCGAAGGTCTCGGTCAACGCGCCGACCAAGGCCCAGAGCCGGGAGATCTGGGAGGTCAACGTGCTCGGCACCCAGAACGTGATGCAGGCGGCGCTGCGGGCCGGGGTCGCGCGGGTGTGCCTGACGAGCTCGTTCTCGACGGTCGGCTACCACGCGGACGATCCTTCGCGCGCCTGCGCCGAGGACCTGCCGTTCTTCCCGTTCATCGAGTGGATGCCGTACTCGCGGACCAAGGTGCTCGCCGAGGTCGAGACCTTCAAGGCGATCGCCGACGGCCTCGACGCGGTGATCGCGATCTCCACCGGGGTGTGCGGACCGAACGACTTCATGCCCTCGCGCACCGGTCAGGCGCTGATCAACTTCGCGCGCGGCAAGTTTCGCGCCTACATCCCCGGCGGCTACGAGGCGGTCACCGTCGATGACCTCGCGCGCGGGCATGTGCTGGCGATGGAGCGCGGACGCACCGGCCAGCGCTACACGATCAGCACCCGCTACGTGGCGATGGAGGAGATGCTCGGCCTGTTCGCCGAGGCCACCGGCCAGCGCAATCGGGCCCGGGCGCTGCCGCCGCGGCTGATGGCGGGGATCGCCAGGGCGCTGGCAGGGCCGATGACGGCGTTCTTCCCGGATGTGCCGCAGCAGCTCACGCCGGGCGCCGTGCTGGTGCTGTCGATGCAGCGGCGCGCCGATATCTCGAAGGCTCGCGCGGATCTGGGGTACGAGCCGGGCACGCTCGAGCCGACGGTCCGCGCCTGGTACGAGTTTTTTGCCTCGGCGGGCATGATCTGACCGTTGGGGCCTGTCCTTTGGGGCATGTTTGAAAGGGCCGCGTGGGGCCGGCCAGGTGCCCGCCTGCGCCGAGGGCCGGCCCCGCACCGCCCTCGGGGCGCATCTTGGCTCGTCGAAGTGGAGGGACACCCGGCGTGAAAGGGCGTAGCCTCGGTGAGGCTTGTGGTGCCGGAGGTCGTGATGGATCGAGCACGTGGAGAGGATCGACTGGTCGCGCTGCGGGGGGCGATCGCCGGGGTGCTCGGGCTCAGCGCGCTCGTCGGGGGCTGCACGGACCGGGAGATCGCCGGCGGTGGCACCGGGTCCACGAGCGCCAGCACCGGACAGCACTCGAGCGGCGAGCTGACGGGTAGCAGCGGGGCGCTCGTGACCACGGGCGGCGGGGTTGGGAGCAGCACGGGCGCGGACACGACGAGCACGAGCACGGGCGCCGTGGGCACGAGCACGGGCGCTGTGGGCACGAGCACGGGCGCCGTGGGCACGAGCACGGGCGACGCGAGCACGAGCGGCGGCCTGATGAAGTTCGACATGGCTGGCATGGCCGATCTGGGCTGTGAGGAGACCCCCAACATCGGCGAGCCGATGATGGAGGTCGACGCGGAGATGCTGCCGGCGTGCCTGATCGATCCGGCCGGCTTCGACTGCGTCAACCTCGGCTGGCTGTGCCGGCCCAGGCCGGAGGGCGCCGACAACTGCGACGCCTGCGACTCGCTCTGCGTCGACCTGCCGGTCTGGTGTTATGGCGACGTCGTGGTCCGCTGCGGGCCCTATCCGGAGGGCGAGCAGTGCTGCTATGTCGTCGAATCTCGGTCGGTCTGCGGCGACGGGCGCCCGCTGCTCGTCGAGGGCGTCGCGCAGGTCGCCGAGTCCAGGGCCCGCGGCGACTGGCAGTCCACCCTCCCGCGTGAAGCCGCGGCGCCTGGCCAGGGCGAGCGCGCGGCGCTGGTCCGCGCCTGGACCGTGGACGGCCTCGCCGAGCACGCCTCGATCGCCTCGTTCGCGCGCTTCGTGCTGCAACTGCTCGCGCTCGGGGCCCCGGCTGCGCTCGTCACGGAGGCCCAGCAGGCGCTCGCCGACGAGGTCGAGCACGCCCGCCTCGCCTTTGCGCTGGCGAGCCGCCACGCGGGTGTACCGGTCGGTCCTGATGCGCTACCGGCTGCGGCCACGGCCGGGCTGGCGACCGACCTCGAGGGCTTCGCGCTCGCGCTCGTGCGTGAGGGCTGCGTCGGCGAGACGATCGCGGCGCTGCAGGTCGAGCTCGCCTACGAGGCCGCGTCGGACCCCGCCGCGCGCGCAGCCCTGGAGCGGATCTCCGGCGACGAGCGGCGCCACGGTCTGCTCGCCTGGCAGGCGCTGCGCTGGGCGCTCGATCGCGGCGACGAGCACCTGTGCGCCGCAGTCGCCCAGGCCTTCGCCGAGGCCGAAGCACCGCGGGCCGAGCCCGATGTTCCGGCGCTCGATCTCGCGGTGCTACGAGCCCATGGCCGGCTGTCGGCGGCCGAGCGCGACGACGCGGCGCGGCGCTGCCTCGATCTGGTGATCCGGCCCAACGCCGCGGCGCTGCTGCGCGGGCGACTGGCGAGCTGAAGCCAAAGCCCGGGGCGGCCCCTGGGCATCGGGCGCCCGGTGATATGCCCTTATGGACATGTCCCGAAGGGCATGTCACAACGACGCATCTTCACGCCGGGCGCGGCGCGACGGACGTGGTGGTCGCGCCGAGTGCATGCAGCAGCGCGCGGTACCAGGTCGCGGTCGCTTCGGCGCGGCCCGGCAGCGCCACGCTGCTCCACACGACGGAGAGGGTGCGGGTGGTCTCCGGGGCGGTCTTGCTGCGCTGCGAGTCCTTGACCGGGCCCGCGCAGGGGCCCTCGGCGTCGCCGAGCACCAGCAGGCCGCCGATGTCGATCAGCTGGCCCGAGCGGTTGAAGATGTAGTTGCTGGCGGGTGGGGCGACCTCGATCCGCAGCGGCAGCGTCACGCGATCGAGGTCGACCACGGAGATCGGGAGGCCGCTGTGCAGCGAGGCGACGTTGCAGGCGTCGACCGCGGCGTTGATGCTGGTGAGACCCTCGGCGGCGGCCTTGAGCAGGTACTCCGAGGCCGGCTTGCTGCGTCCGGTCGGCTTGAAGCCGCCGCTGCGCAGCAGCTCGCGGACCGCGGCGCGCACGTGATCGTCGCTGTGCAGCGGTGCTTCGTGCTCGAGGGCGAGGCCGGCGAGCAGCGCGGGCGGCGAGGGCAGGTCGGCGAGCGGGCGCGGGAACTCGGTGATGAAGGCCCGGAGATCGAGCAGCGGGTGGTTGGTGACGGTCAGCATGGTCGGGCCGTTTTGATCAGGGCGCGGCGGCGGCGTGGGCATCGGCGGCGGCGGCGGCGAGCGGGCGCAGGCGCTGGAGCGCGGCGGGAGAGTCGGAGACGACGTAGATGTATTCGGTGTTGCGCAGGTGGCCGGCGGTGCCGACCTTCTCGCCGCGCGGGTTGAACACGCCGATCTGGGCGCCGACGTAGCGCTTGAAGTCGTGGGCGAGCACGAGCACCTCGCCGCGGCTGTGCAGCATCGCCTCCATCTCGGCGCGGTCGATGAAGCCCTCGTTATTAAACGAGATCACGAGGTGATGCGCCTGCACCCCGGCGATCACGGCCCGCAGCGCCGCGGCCGACTCGGGCCGCGAGTTGAAGGCGCTGCCGCGGCTGCGGCAGTCGACCCGCTTGCAGGCGGTGCCGTAGCTGGCCGGCTTGTCCCACAACACCAGGGTCTCCCAGATGTGATAGTTGCCGAGGTACTTGTGCTGGTTGTAGGGCGGGTCGAGGTAGGCGAGGTCGGCCTCGAGCACCCGGGCGGCGGCGAGGGCGTCGAGCTGATGGGCCGTCCCCTTGCCCCGGGGCGCGCGGGGCAGCAGGTCGGGCAGGCGCAGCTCGAGCGAGTTGTGGCTGCGCGCGGCCCACTGCTTGAGGAACGCCATCTGCACGCCTGTGGTCGAGTCGACGCGGTCGGCGGCCTCCATCAAGGAGACCAGCAGCACGGCCTCGAGCTCGGGTTCGAGGCCCTTGAGGACGATCGCCTCGCGGATGGCGTCGACGCGGGCGCCGTTTTTCGGCTGGAAGAACCGGCTACGCTCGCAAAAGGTCTCGGTGAAGTACCCGGGCGCGCCTGGCAGCTGATTGAACTCGGCGATCAGCCGGGAGGCCGCGGTCATCAGCTCGTCGCGGTCGGCCTGCACGTAACAGCGGGCGAGGGTCGCCGCGTAGGCGTTGTGGTCGTTGGCGTGGACCTGCAGCCCGGCCCGCTTGAGGGCGTGCCCGACCCGGGATGTCCCCGAGAACAGGTCGATGACCGAGCGCGCCTCGAGCGCGGCGATCAGCTCGCACAGGCGCGGGACCAGTGTCCGCTTGGAGCCCAGGTACTTGATCATCCGTGGTGCGGACCTTACCATCCCGGGCCATGAGCACCATCGTTCACGTGCAGGCGCGGGAGATCCTGGATTCGCGGGGCAACCCGACGGTCGAGGTCGAAGTCACCAGCGAGCTGGGCCACATCGGTCGCGCCGCCGTGCCCTCGGGCGCGAGCACGGGGGAGCACGAGGCGGTCGAGCTGCGTGACGGCGAGAAGCACCGCTACCTCGGCAAGGGCGTGCGCAAGGCGGTCGGCCACGTGAACGACCTGCTCTCCGAGGTGGTGCTCGGCTTCGACGCCCGCGAGCAGCTGGCGATCGACCACGCGCTGATCGCCGCGGACGGCAGCGCGAACAAGGGCAAGCTCGGGGCCAACGCGATCCTCGGGGTGTCGCTGGCGGTGGCCAGGGTGGCCGCGCTGGACGGCGAGCAGCCGCTGTTTCGCTACCTCGGCGGACCGCAGGCGCGACTGCTGCCGGTGCCGCTGATGAACGTGATCAACGGAGGCGCGCACGCCGACAACAACCTCGACTTCCAGGAGACGATGCTGGTGCCGCACGGCTTCGCCAGCTTCTCCGAGGCGCTGCGCGCCGGCGTGGAGGTGTTCCACGCGCTCAAGGGCATCCTTCGCAAGCAGAAGAAGGTCACGGCGGTCGGCGACGAGGGAGGCTTCGCGCCCGACCTGGCCAGCAACGGCGAGGCGCTGGCGACCCTGCTGCAGGCGATCGAGGCCGCCGGTTATCAGCCCGGCAAGCAGATCAGCCTCGCGCTCGACGTCGCGGCCTCCGAATTCTACGACAAGAAGTCGGCCCGCTACGTGCTGGCCGGCGAGGGCGGCCGCTCGCTCGACAGCGCCGGTCTGGTCGATCTCTACGCCGAGCTGGCCGCCAAGTATCCGCTGGTGTCGATCGAGGACGGCATGGCCGAGGACGACTGGGACGGCTGGAAGGCGCTGACCGAGCGCCTCGGCGCGAGCCAGCAGCTGGTCGGCGACGACCTGTTCGTCACCAACCCAGAGCGCCTGCGCACCGGCATCCAGCGCAGCATCGCCAACTCGATCCTCATCAAGGTCAACCAGATCGGCACGCTCACCGAGACCCTCGAGGCGGTGCAGCTGGCCCAACACAACCGCTACCGCGCCGTCATCTCGCACCGCAGCGGTGAGACCGCCGACACCTTCATCGCCGACCTCGCGGTCGCCACCGCCGCAGGCCAGATCAAGACCGGCTCGGCTTCGCGCTCCGACCGGGTCGAGAAGTACAATCAGCTGCTGCGCATCGAGGAGATGCTCGGCGACACCGCCCGCTTCGCCGGGTGCGAGTTGTTCAAGTAGTATCCCGGTCCCGCTCTCTCGCGCTCTCCTGCATTGCCCGCATGCTCGCCGCCCTCCTCACCTTCCTGACCGCCGTCGCGCCTGCTGCGCCGGCATCGGGCACCGCGAGCGGGGCGGGGGCATCATCCACATCATCCACATCATCCACATCATCCACGAGCCCGACGGCGACCAGCCCGTCGATCACGCCCATCACGCCGCTGAGCACCGCGACCACCGCGGTGGCCGAGACCGTCGTCGATGCGGTGCTGCCCTGCGGCCTGCGGGTCCTCACCGCGCGTGACCTCAGCCTGCCGGTCGCCGCCGTCGTGCTCGCGCTCGAGGCCGGCAGCGAGGACGACCCGCTCGAGTTCCCCGGCCTCGTGCACGCGCTCGCCTATCAGCTCGAGCAAGGCAACCGCGAGCTGCGCCCCGCCGAGGCCATCGCCACCGCCCAGGACGCCGGCGGCATCTACAGCCTCGCGACGGGCATGGGCCAGGTCCGCTTCGAGAGCCTGATCCCCGCCTCGCGCCTCGACCCGATGCTGTGGGTCGAGTCCCAGCGCCTGCGCTCGCCGACCACCGCCGCCCAGCGCTGGTCCCAGTCGCTCGGCTGGGCCGCCAGCGACGAGCGCGGCGGCTCGCGCCTGCGCCCCGAGGCCCTCGCCTTCATCCACGGCGCGCCCGGCCTCGGACACGACGGCCGCGCCGTCAGCAAGCCGCTGGCCACCCTCGCGGAGGCCGCGCTCGGGGCCCAGCTGGCCGAGAAGTTCAACTATGCGGTCGCAACCCTGGTGGTGGTCGGCCCGGAGTCGCCGGAGCGGCTGCTCGAGCGGATCTCGCCGCTGTTCGCCGATCTGCCCCCGGCCCCGCGCCGCGCGCCCGTGCGCCGCATCGGACCTCGCCCGGCATCGACCGCATCGACCGCATCGACCGCATCGACCGCATCACCTGTCTCTGGCGACATGTCCCCGGGGACAGGTGCAGCCGCTCCTTCGGGCCCGGTCGTGAGCGCGCCGCTGGCCCGCCAGCGCGGCCAGACCTTCGTGTGGCCGGTCCCGCCGAACGCGGCCGCCGGCGCCTGGGCGACCGCGCTGTGCCGGGCGATCAACCGCCAGCGCAAGCCGCTCGAGCCCGAGGAGCCGCGCAAGGCCCGGCTCAGCTG
>NZ_JACCSO010000210.1 GCF_013812955.1 Nannocystis sp.
TCGTCGAGCTGCACAGCACGATCGCCTGCGAAGAGGGTCTGAAGTTCGCCATCCGCGAGGGCGGCAAGACCGTCGGCGCCGGCGTCGTCACCAAGATCCTCGACGACAAGGTCGTCGCCCCCAAGAAATAACTTCAACAGCTTGAGGCCGCGAAAACACTCGCGGCCTCTCGTTTTTGACCCAACTTGCTTTTTGGAACGGGCCTTGCTATGTCATGGCCCTTCCGCCCAGCGCGAGAACAACCATGGCTGCCGGCAACCGCATCATCATCCAGTTCGAGTGCCAGTTGTGCAAGCGGCGCAACTACTCGTCGACCAAGAACAAGCGCACCACGCCTGAGAAGCTCATTCTCAAGAAGTTCTGCCGGCATTGCCGGAAGAAGGCCGACCACAAGGAGACCAAGTAGGTCTCACGAGGTCTGCACTAGAGCCGCCCGGGCCGTACGTCTCGCTGCGAGCGAGGCCCGAGCAGTGTCTACTCAAGTGCGGTGTTTATCTAGGGCGTTAGCTCAGTTGGTAGAGCAGCGGACTCCAAATCCGCAGGCCGAGGGTTCGAGCCCCCCACGCCCTGTTTCCTGTCAGAGATGGCAGCCTGTGTGCCATTCTTGACCAGCGAATCGCAGCCCGCCAGCCATGTCTACGACCCCACCCCGCAAACGAAAGCTCGTTGTCTCCCGCGATTTCGACCCGAGTCGCTGGGCACATGCTGCTTTCTTTGTGGGGTTCCTGATGTTGGCCTTTGTCCTGACCAACTTCATCGAGGACGCCTGGGCGATCCTCTGGTCGTATTACCCCCGCGCTCTGGGACGTCCGGTCCCGGAGACCGCCACGACGATCGGCATTCTTGTCTCGCTCGTCTCGGCGGTGCTCGCGTGGCGCAATAAGCGCTGGTTCAAGTTCATCAGCGAGGTGGCGACGGAGGTCTCCCAAGTGACCTGGCCCACCCGGGCCGAGACGCGAGCGGCGACCCTCGTCGTCATCGTCCTCACCATCGTCTGCTCCATCATTCTGGCGATCATGGACCTGTTTTGGTCCAACGTGACCGACTGGCTTTACAGCCTTTAACGGCGCCTCACACGGAGTACGGGGTTTTTTGTCATGGAGTGGTACGTCGTCAACACCTTCTCGGGCTACGAGAACTCGGTGAAGAAGAGCCTTGAAGAGCGCATCAAGTCCAACGGACTCGAGGCCCAATTCGCGGAGATCCTCATCCCCTCGGAGAAGGTGACCGAACGACGTGGCAAGAGCACGGTCCAAAAGACCAACAAGTTCTTCCCGGGCTACATCTTCATCAGCATGGAACTGACCAAGGCGAGCTGGCACCTCGTCCAGACCACCCCCAAGGTCACCGGCTTCCTCGGCGGGCAGAACCCGCGCCCTGTGCGCAAGGCCGAGATGAGCCGCATGATGGGTCACACCCTCCCGCCCGAAGAGCAGCCGGTGGTCGAGAAGGTCGTGCCCCACGTCACGTATAACGTTGGTCAGCAGGTGCGCGTGCGCAGTGGTGCGTTCGCCAACTTCGCCGGCGACGTCGAGGAGATCAACGTGGACAAGCAGAAAATCTGGCTGTCCGTGTCGCTCTTCGGGCGTCCGACCCGCGTCGAGGTCGACTTTTCAGAGGTCGAGCCGGTTGCCTAGCGGTCGCGGATCTGCGACACCACAGGCGCGCGGGGCCCTGACCCCAACCGGCCGACCAGGCTCTCTTGAATCCCCCGGCTGACCGCCCATCCGACTCCCCCGGCTGATCGCCTCTCACTTCGGCGCTCGCCGCACCGCCCGACCGGGCGCTGCTTTACTCTCGTCACTTTCGTCCTCATCGCCCTGAGCAAGACACCATGAAGAAGGTTACCGCGTACATCAAGCTCCAGGTGAAGGCCGGCCAGGCCAACCCCGCCCCGCCGATCGGCCCTGCCCTCGGCTCCAAGGGTGTCAACATCATGGAGTTTTGCAAGCAGTTCAACGCGCGCACGCAGAAGGATCTGGGCCTCGTCATCCCGGTGGTGATCACCGTGTTCAGCGACCGCTCCTTCACCTTCGTGACGAAGACGCCGCCGGCCTCGATCCTGCTGCTCAAGGCGATGGCCAAGGAGAAGGGCTCCGGCGTCCCGAACATGCAGAAGATCGGCAAGGTCACCAACAAGACGATTCGTGACATCGCCGAGACCAAGTTCAAGGACATGAACGCCGCCTCGGTCGAGGCCGCCATGCGTTCCATCGCGGGCACCGCCCGCTCGATGGGCATCGACGTGGTCGAGGCCTGAGCGTTCTGGTTTTCGCCGGCGACCTCGCCGGCTGGTTTTCGCCGGTGACTCCGCCGGCACCTCGCCGGTGACTCCACCGGCACCTCGCCGGTGACTCCGCCGGCGCCGAGCTCCGCCGGCATGCCGCCGGCACCCACACGCCGGCCTTGCCGGCCTGAGAACCCCGGGGGAGGGTCCCCTCTCTTCACCGAGAGCCCCGCCAGGACCCCGGAAAGGCAAACGAGACCATGGGCAAGAAGTATGACGCGGCGCTCAAGCTAGTCGACCGCGAGAAGCGCTACACGGTGACCGAGGCCTGCGAGCTGCTGGCCACCCTCAAAGTCGCCAAGTTCGACGAGTCCGTCGAGGTCGCTTGCCGTCTCGGGGTCAACCCGAAGCACGCCGACCAGATGATCCGCTCGAGCTGCGCGCTGCCCCACGGCACCGGCAAGTCCCTGCGCGTCGTCGTGTTCGCCAAGGGCGACCGCGCCGCCGAGGCCCGCGATGCCGGCGCTGACTTCGTCGGCGCCGAGGACCTGGTCGACCGCATCCTCAAGGAGAACTGGCTCGACTTCGACAGCGCCATCGCCACGCCCGACATGATGGGTCTGGTCGGTCGCCTCGGTCGTGTCCTCGGCCCGCGCAACCTGATGCCGAACCCTAAGGTCGGCACCGTCACGATGGACGTTGCTCGCGCCATCCGCGAGATCAAGGCCGGTCGTATCGAGTTCCGGACCGAGAAGACCGGCATCGTGCACGCGCCGATCGGCAAGATGTCGTTCGGCGGCGTAAAGCTGCAGGAGAACCTGCTCGCGCTGCTCGACACGCTGCAGCGCCTCAAGCCCTCGACCGCGAAGGGCAAGTACTTCAAGAGCATCGCCCTGTCCTCGACCATGGGTCCCGCCGTCCGGCTGGATACCAATGACGTCGCGGCCACTGTGGAGAAGTAGCCAGGTAGCAAGTCGCCAAGTAGGCAAGCGATTCCAGGAGGCTGTCGTCACCGAGGTGAAGGTCAGACAATCGCCCGGGTCCCGGGCAACACACTCGCAGACAGCAGGTGGTCGGACACGCCGACCTTGAACGCCAGAGAGCGGCCCGCCGAGAGTGGAGCGAACGTTGAGGGGAGGGGAGAGCGGTGTCGGCCGTCTCCCCCGAGCTCGGCGGTCCTCCCCTCCGGAGGACCAAGGAGACACCAAGACCATGCAGAGGCAGAATAAACACGATCTTTCGAGCAAGCTGCGCGACGCGCTGAGCGCGGTGCCGGCCTTCATCCTGCTCGACTACACGGGCATGACCGTGTCCGAGGCCACCACCCTGCGGAACAAGTTCCGCGAGGGTGAGTGCACGTACCAGGTGTTCAAGAACTCGACCGTGCACTACGCGGTCCAGGGCACCCGGCACGAGCCCATCTCGTCCTTGCTCACGGGTATGACGGCCATCGCCTACTCCCCGAGCGACCCGGGCGCAGCCGCCCGCATCGCCCGGGAGTTCGCGCGGGACGCCAAGAACTTCAAGATCAAGGGTGGCATCGTCGAGGGCACCGTCCTCGACACGGCCGGCGTACTCCGCCTCGCCGACATGCCCGGGCCGCGCGAGCTCAAGGCCCAGTTCCTGGCCCTGCTCAACACGCCTGCCACGAGCTTCGTCCGCGTCCTCAACGCGGGCCCGCAGAGCTTCCTGTATCTCCTCAATGCCCGCCAGGACCAGCTCGCTGCCTGAGCTGTCCAGACGGTCCGACCGACTTCACCCCAAAAACGACGCTGTAGAGGAATCACACCATGTCCACCGTTACCCGTGACCAAGTCATCGACTTCCTGAGCAACCTCCCGGTCATCGAGATCGCCACTCTCGTCAAGGAGCTTGAGACCAAGTGGGGCGTGTCCGCCGCCGCTCCGGTCGCCGCCGCCGCCGCCGCCCCCGCCGGCCCGGTCGCCCCCGCCGCCGAGGAAAAGACCGAGTTCTCGGTCGTCCTCAAGGGCTTCGGCGACAAGAAGATCAACGTCATCAAGGCGGTCCGCACGCTCAACCCCAGCCTCGGCCTCAAGGAGGCCAAGGACCTGGTCGAGGGCGCCCCCGCCAACATCAAGGACGGCATCTCCAAGGCTGAGGCCGAAGAGATGGCAAAGACCCTTCGGGAGGCGGGCGCTGAAATCGAGATCAAGTGAGCACGTGGCGCCCCAGGCGCCCGGCAAACTTCCGCGTGTATGGCGCCAGGGGCTAGCTCCTGGTGCCGTACACCCGTCGCATTTTGGTCAGGTCAATTTCGCGCCTGGCCTCGAGCCGTTTTTTCCTTACTCTTCCTGCCCCCTAGACAACTGAATACCCCCCGACGGTCCTCACGGACCGAAATCCAAGGTCCTCCCCGGACCCGCCGCCCCCGGATCCCGCCGCCCGGACAGAGCCTCGCCCTCCGGCGCTCTGCTCCATAGGCCCCCGCCAGCCGCCCCGCAGCCAAGGAACGCCGATGCCACCGATGATTCAAAACAACTTCAGGGTGCGTAAGAACTTCGGAAAGCTCAAGCGCATCATCGAGGTCCCCAATCTCATCGACATCCAGAAGCGGTCGTACGACAAGTTTCTGCAGCGCGACGTGCCCCTCGAGTCGCGTGAGGACATCGGCCTGCAAGCGGTGTTCAAGAGCGTCTTCCCGATCCGCGACTTCGGTGAGACCTCATCCCTCGAGTTCGTCAGCTACAGCCTCGATCGTCCCAAGTACGACGAGGACGAGTGCCGCGCCCGTGGCATGACCTTCGCCGCCCCGATCAAGGTGGTCGTCCGCCTGGTGGTCTGGGACGTCGACGACGAGACCGGCACCCAGTCGATCCGCGACGTCAAGGAGCAGGAGGTCTACTTCGGTGAGATCCCGCTGATGACGGCGCACGGCACCTTCATCATCAACGGCACCGAGCGCGTCGTGGTCTCGCAGCTGCACCGCTCCCCCGGCGTGTTCTTCGACCACGACAAGGGCAAGACCCACAGCTCCGGCAAGAAGCTGTTCTCCGCCCGCGTGATCCCCTACCGCGGCTCGTGGCTCGACTTCGAGTTCGACCACAAGGACCACATCTACGTCCGCATCGACCGCCGGCGTAAGCTCTATGCGACGGTCCTTCTGCGCGCGCTCGGTCTCAGCACCCAGCAGCTGCTCGACTTCTACTACGAGAAGGAGAACATCCACCTCGAGGAGAACGGCGACGTCACCCGCGCCATCGACTTCGAGCTGCTGTCCGGCCAGCGCGCCTCGCACGACATCAAGGACCCGGAGACCGGCGAGACCGTCGTCAAGAAGGGCAAGAAGTTCAGCAAGGCGCACATCAAGCGCATGCGCACCTCGGGCATCAAGCGCCTGCCGATGGAGCCCTCCGCGCTCGTCGGCAAGGTCAGCGCCGAGGACATCGTCGACGAGAACACCGGCGAGGTGCTCCTCAACTGCAACGAGGACATCAACGAGGAGCACCTGCTGCGCCTGCGCCAGGCCGGCATCAAGAACTTCAGGATCCTCTTCATCGACGACTTCAACGTCGGGCCGTTCCTGCGCAACACCCTGCTCCAGGACAAGCTGCACACCCCCGAAGAGGCCCTGCTCGAGATCTACCGCCGCCTCCGCCCGGGTGATCCGCCGACCGCGGAGACCGCCCGCACCCTCTTCGAGTCGCTGTTCTTCAAGCCCGAGCGCTACGACCTGTCCACGGTCGGCCGCCTCAAGCTGAACCACAAGTTCAACCTCGACGAGGCCCTGATGTCGACCGTGCTGACCAAGCGCGACATCATGGAGACCGTCAAGTACCTGGTCGAGCTCCGCAACGGTCGCGGCCAGATCGACGACATCGACCACCTCGGTAACCGCCGCGTGCGCGCGGTCGGCGAGCTGATGGAGAACCAGTACCGCATCGGTCTGGTCCGTATGGAGCGCGCCATCAAGGAGCGCATGAGCATGTCCCAGGAGATGGACGCGCTCATGCCGGCGGACCTGATCAACGCCAAGCCGGTCTCGGCCGTGGTCAAGGAGTACTTCGCCTCCTCGCAGCTCAGCCAGTTCATGGACCAGACCAACCCGCTCAGCGAGGTCACCCACAAGCGCCGCCTCTCGGCGCTCGGTCCGGGCGGCCTGACCCGCGAGCGCGCCGGCTTCGAGGTCCGCGACGTGCACTCGACCCACTACGGCCGCATCTGCCCGATCGAGACCCCGGAAGGTCCGAACATCGGCCTCATCGCCTCGCTCTCGACCTACGCGCGGATCAACGAGTTCGGCTTCATCGAGACCCCGTACCGCGCCGTCGACGGCGGCGTCGCCTCGAACGAGGTCCAGTACTACAGCGCCCTCCAGGAGGCCGGTCACTACATCGCGCCGGCCAGCGCCGCGACCGACGAGAACGGCAAGCTGATCTCGGACCAGGTGCACGTCCGGCACAACGAGGAGTTCGAGCTCGTCACCCCGACCGAGGTCACCCTCCTCGACGTCTCGCCCAGCCAGCTGGTCTCCGTCGCCGCCTCGCTGATCCCCTTCCTCGAGCACGACGACGCCAACCGCGCCCTCATGGGCTCGAACATGCAGCGCCAGGCGGTCCCCTGCCTGCGCACCGCCGCCCCCCTGGTCGGCACCGGCATGGAGTCCCACGTCGCCCGCGACTCCGGCTCCACCGTCGTCGCCCTCCGTGACGGCGTGGTCGAGCAGGTCGACGGCGCCCGCATCGTCGTCAAGCCGGTCACCAACCGCCAGGACGGCCGCGACGACAACCGCGGCATCCTCGGCGCGAAGCCCGACATCTACAACCTGGTCAAGTTCCAGCGCTCCAACCAGAACACCGCGCTGAACCAGAAGCCGATCGTTCGCGTCGGCGACCGCGTCAAGCGCGGCGATGTCATCGCCGACGGCGCCGCCACCGAGCGCGGCGAACTCGCGCTCGGCCAGAACGTGGTCGTCGCGTTCATGCCGTGGCAGGGCTACAACTTCGAGGACTCGATCCTCGTCTCCGAGCGCATCGTCCGCGAGGACGTGTACACCTCGATCCACATCGAGGAGTTCGAGTGCGTCGCCCGCGACACCAAGCTCGGCAAGGAGGAGATCACCTGCGACATCCCGAACGTCGGCGAGGAGGCGCTCGCCAACCTCGACGAGGCCGGCGTCGTCCGCATCGGCGCCGAGGTCAAGGCCGGCGACATCCTGGTCGGCAAGATCACCCCGAAGGGTGAGACCCAGCTGAGCCCCGAAGAGAAGCTCCTGCGCGCCATCTTCGGCGAGAAGGCCGGCGACGTGCGCGACACCTCGCTGCGCCTCCCGCCCGGCGTCAGCGGCATCATCATCGATGCCCGCGTCTTCGCCCGCAAGTCGGTCGAGAAGGACACCCGCGCCCAGCAGATCGAGGACGCCGAGCGCGAGAAGCTGATCCAGGACCACCGTGACAACGTCTCGATCGTCTCCGACGGCTACTACAACCGCATGAAGGAGATCCTCGGCGGCAAGGTCACCGCCGCGAACCTCAACGACGACTCCGGTCGCACCCTCGTGCCCGCGGGCACCACCCTCAGCGACCTCCTGCTCGTCGACGTGCCCCGCAAGTACTGGGGCACCTTCTCGATGACCACCGCCGAGGACACCGAGATCGTCGAAGCCCTGGCCCGCCGCCTCGAGAAGGACCTCGATGAGATCGAGACCATCTACCGCGAGAAGATCGCCAAGCTGACCAAGGGCGACGAGCTGCCGCCCGGCGTCATCAAGATGGTCAAGGTCTACGTCGCCATCAAGCGCAAGATGCAGGTCGGCGACAAGATGGCCGGTCGCCACGGCAACAAGGGCGTCATCTCGCGCATCCTGCCGGTCGAGGACCTCCCGTACCTCGAAGACGGCACCCAGGTCGACCTGGTGCTGAACCCGCTCGGCGTGCCCTCGCGCATGAACGTCGGCCAGATCCTCGAGGTCCACCTCGGCTGGGCCGCCTACGAGCTCGGCCAGCAGATCGACCGCTACATGCAGACCCGGTACTCGCCGGACATCCTGCGGGCCCAGCTCAAGAAGATCTACGAGACGAAGGAAGCCCAGCGCTTCATCGACCAGCTCAACGACGAGGATGTCGCTCGCTTCGCCGACAAGCTGCGCCGCGGTGTCCACATGGCCACCCCGGTGTTCGACGGCGCGCTCGAGACTGAGGTCAAGACGACGCTCCAGAAGGCCGGTCTGCCCGAGTCCGGTCAGGCCATCCTCTTCGACGGTCGTACCGGCGAAGCCTTCGAGGAGAACGTCACCGTCGGCATCATGTACATGCTCAAGCTGCACCACCTCGTGGACGACAAGATCCACGCGCGCAGCATCGGGCCGTACTCGCTGGTCACCCAGCAGCCCCTCGGCGGCAAGGCCCAGTTCGGCGGCCAGCGCCTCGGCGAGATGGAGGTCTGGGCGCTCGAGGCCTACGGCGCCGCCTACGCGCTGCAGGAGCTGCTCACCGTCAAGTCCGACGACGTGGTCGGCCGCATGCGCATGTACGAGTCCATCGTCAAGGGCCAGCCCACCATGCAGGCCGGCGTGCCCGAGTCCTTCAACGTGCTCCTCAAGGAGCTCCAGGCCCTGTGCCTGAACATCGAGCTGGTCGACGTCAACGCGGAGACCGGCGTGGTCACCAACACCGTCCGCGACCAAATGTCGGCGGCAGAGTGACGAGCGAATTCCGGCGAACTGCCTCGAATTAGGGAGCAACGGCCATGCGAGACATCTTCAGTTTCTTCGAGAAGCCCAAAGAGGCCACCTACTTCAACGCCCTTCGGATCGGCATCGCCTCGCCCAAGGTGATCCGCGAGTGGTCGTTCGGAGAGGTCAAGAACCCCGAGACCATCAACTACCGGACGTTCAAGCCGGAGCGCGATGGCCTCTTCTGCGCCAAGATCTTCGGACCGATCAAGGACTACGAGTGCCTCTGCGGCAAGTACAAGCGCATGAAGCACCGCGGCGTGGTCTGCGAGAAGTGCGGCGTCGAGGTCATCCACAGCAAGGTCCGTCGCGAGCGCGCCGGCCACATCGACCTCGCCACCCCCGTCGCGCACATCTGGTTCCTCAAGAGCCTGCCGTCGCGCATCGGCAACATCCTCGACATCCCGCTCACCAAGCTGGAGAAGGTCCTCTACTGCGAGGCCTACATCGTCATCGACCCGAAGGACTCGGGCCTCGAGGAGCGCGAGCTGCTGAGCGAGGAGCGCTTCGACCAGCTCGGCGACGAGCTCGGGCCGGAGGCGTTCGTCGCCGGCATGGGCGCCGAAGCCATCAAGGAGCTGCTCTCCCGCATCGACCCCGTGGTCGAGGCGAGGGCGCTGCGCACCGAGATCGCCGGCGCCACCAGCGAGGCCAAGCGCAAGAAGGCCGCCAAGCGCCTGCGCGTCGTCGAGGCGTTCCGCAACAGCGGCAACAAGCCCGAGTGGATGATGCTCGACGTCATCCCCGTGCTGCCGCCGGACCTGCGCCCGCTCGTCCCCCTCGACGGCGGCCGCTTCGCCAGCTCCGACCTCAATGACCTGTACCGCCGGGTCATCAACCGCAACAACCGCCTCAAGCGCCTCCAGGAGCTCGCCGCCCCGGAGATCATCATCCGCAACGAGAAGCGGATGCTGCAGGAGGCCGTCGACGCCCTGTTCGACAACGGTCGCCGCGGCAAGACCATCACCGGCCCCAACAAGCGCCCGCTCAAGTCCCTCTCGGACATGCTGCGCGGCAAGTCCGGCCGCTTCCGCCAGAACCTGCTGGGCAAGCGCGTCGACTACTCGGGCCGCTCGGTCATCGTCGTCGGCCCCGAGCTGCGCCTGCACGAGGTCGGCATCCCCAAGAAGATGGCCCTCGAGCTGTTCAAGCCGTTCATCTACAACCGGCTCGAGGCCCAGGGGCTCGTCACGACCATCAAGAGCGCCAAGCGCATGGTCGAGAAGGAGGCCGAAGAGGTGTGGGACATCCTCGACGACGTGATCAAGGAGCACCCGGTGTTCCTCAATCGCGCGCCGACCCTGCACCGCCTCGGCATCCAGGCCTTCGAGCCGGTGCTGATCGAGGGCAAGGCGATCCAGCTCCACCCGCTGGTCTGCACCGCCTTCAACGCCGACTTCGACGGCGACCAGATGGCCGTGCACCTCCCGCTCTGCATCGAGTCGCAGATGGAGGCCCGCGTGCTGATGATGTCGACCAACAACATCCTCAGCCCGGCGCACGGCCGCCCGATCATCGTGCCCTCGCAGGACATCGTGCTCGGCCTCTACTACATGACCCGCGAGCGCGCCTACGCGCACGGCGGCGCCAACGAGGACCCGCAGTCCGACGGCTACTTCGCCGGCCACTTCGGCTCGCCGAAGGAGGTCCGCATGGCCTACGACCACGGCGCGCTGCACCTGCAGGCCAAGATCAAGGTCCGCATGGAGCCCGGCGGCGCCATGATCAACAGCACCGCCGGCCGCGTGCTGCTGTTCGAGGGCGGCATCCCGAAGAAGATCCCCTTCGCCATGGTCAACAAGAACCTCGGCAAGAAGGAGCTCAACGAGCTGATCGACAACTGCTACCGCCTGTGCGGCCAGAAGGCGACCGTCCTGATGGCCGACTACCTGCGCAGCACCGGGTACACGGAGGCGACCAAGGCCGGCATCTCGGTGTGCATGGATGACATGGTCATCCCCGAGGCCAAGAAGAAGCTCCTGACGTCCGCCACGGCGGAGGTCAAGCGCATCATGGCCCAGTACGCGGACGGCCTCATCACCTCCGGCGAGCGCTACAACAAGATCATCGACATCTGGGCGAACGTCTCCGAGCAGATCGCCAACGCGATGATGGAGGGCATCAGCAAGATCGTCCTTCAAGACGATCGCACCGGCAAGAGCACGACCCAGCCGTCGTTCAACTCGATCTACATCATGGCTGACTCGGGCGCCCGTGGCTCGCGCCAGCAGATGCGCCAGCTCTCCGGTATGCGCGGCCTCATGGCCAAGCCCTCCGGCGAGATCATCGAGTTCCCGATCACGACCAACTTCCGCGAAGGTCTGACGGTCCTCCAGTACTTCATCTCGACCCACGGCGCCCGTAAGGGCCTCGCGGACACCGCGTTGAAGACCGCGAACTCCGGTTACCTCACCCGCCGCCTGGTCGATGTCGCCCAGGAGGCCGTGATCACCGAGTTCGACTGCGGGACCATCCAGGGCCTCGACATGACCGCCCTGGTCGAGTCCGGCGAGATCATCGAGCGACTCGGCGACCGCATCCTCGGTCGCGTCGCCCTCGAGCCGGTGTTCCGCCCCGGCACCGACGAGCTCATCATCGACGAGGCCGACCTCTTCGACGAGGCCAGCGTCGCCGCCGTCGAGGAAGCCGGCATCCAGTCGGTTCGCATCCGGAGCGTGCTCACCTGCGAGGCGCTCCGCGGCATCTGCGCGAAGTGCTACGGCCGTGATCTCGCGCGCGGCCATCAGGTCGATGTCGGCGAGGCCGTCGGCATCATCGCGGCCCAGTCGATCGGTGAGCCCGGTACCCAGCTGACGATGCGGACCTTCCACATCGGCGGCGTCGGTAACATCCAGACCGAGCAGACCACCCTCGAGTCCCGCTTCGGTGGCGAGGTCAAGCTCGAGGACATCGAGCTCGTGCACGGCCGCGAGGACAAGGACGGCCCCTACGACGTGGTCATGAACCGCCACGCCCAGCTGCACCTCCTCGACGAGAAGGGCCGCACCCGCGAGCGCTATGACCTGGTCTACGGCGCCAAGCTGCGGGTCAAAGCCGGCAGCATCGCCAAGCCCGGCCAGATGCTCAGCGAGTGGGACCCCTACACCCTGCCGATCGTCAGCGAGGTCGGCGGCGTGGTCGAGTACGGCGACATCATCGAGGGCGTGACCATGCAGGTCCGCGTCGACGAGATCACCAACCACTCGAGCATGGTCATCCAGGAGAGCCGCGACCCCGACGCCCGGCCCCGCTTCGTCATCAAGAACGAGGACGGCGAGGTCGTGCGGGTCAACGGCAAGCACGAGGCGCGCTACTTCCTCCCGGTCGGCGCGGGCTTCACCATGACCGAGGGCACGCGCATCCAGGCCGGCGACGTCATCGCCAAGATGCCGCGCGAGACCACGAAGACCAAGGACATCACGGGCGGCCTCCCGCGCGTCGTCGAGCTCTTCGAGGCGCGGACCCCCAAGGACCACGCCATCATCTCGGAGATCGACGGCATGGTGTCCTTCGGCAAGGACAAGGGCGGCAAGCGCCGCGTCATCGTCTCGCCCGAGCACGGCGACCCCAAGGAGTACCTGGTACCCAAGGTCCGCCACCTCCTCGTGCGCGAGGGTGACCGCGTCCGCGCCGGCGAGAAGCTTATGGACGGCCCGGCCAATCCGCACGACATCCTCGCGGTGCTCGGCGAGAAGGCCCTCGCAACCTACCTGCTGGACGAGATCCAGGAGGTCTACCGCCTGCAGGGCGTGAAGATCAACGACAAGCACATCGAGACGATCATCCGTCAGATGATGCGCCGCGTCCGCGTCAAGGAGCCGGGGGACACCAACTTCCTCGCCGACGACCACGTCGAGCGGCAGATCTTCCAGCAGGAGAACAATCGCGTCGCCTCACTCGGTGGCAGCCCTGCCACCGGTATGGCGCTGCTGCTCGGCATCACCAAGGCCTCGCTGTCGACGGAGAGCTTCATCAGCGCCTCGTCATTCCAGGAGACCACCAAGGTGCTCACCGAAGCGGCACTGCAGGGGAAGATCGACTTCCTCCGCGGCCTCAAGGAGAACGTCATCATGGGCCGCCTCATCCCGGCGGGCACCGGCCTCTCCGTCTACGAGCGCCTCCACATGGGCTCGGACGACAGCTCCTACACCGATGCCGCGGCCGAGCCGGTCGCCCGCCGCACCATCGAACGCGACCTGATCAACCTCCAGGACTGATCAGAACCCCGCCGGCGGTTCGGGAGATCTCCCAAACCGCCCGGCGCTGGCTCACAGGCGCAGCGGGCGCTGGCCTCCCGGTGCCCACCCCGTTTTCCCGCCAACCCCCACAGGCGGGCCTCTGCGCGGCTCCGGCCGCATCCCTCGAGTTTTTTCCCCTCGTTCCCACACCGCTCTTGCAGCGCTCCCGCGGATGGTCCGCCCGGAACGATGCTTGATCTGGGCCCTGCCCACCTATATAACCAGCGCCCCACGCCCCGACACGGGCGGGGACGCTCAGGCTGGCAGCGGTCCGACAAGACCCTCGCCGCCTCATTCGACTCGAAAGCCCTGACACGCGCATGCCGACGATCAACCAGCTTGTCCGCAAGGGACGTCAACAGCAAAAGAAGAAGGGCACCGCCCCGGCCCTCCGCAGCTGCCCGCAAAAGCGTGGCGTGTGCGTCCGCGTGTATACCTGCACGCCGAAGAAGCCGAACTCCGCCCTCCGCAAGGTCGCTCGCGTCCGCCTCACCAACGGCATGGAAGTGACGACCTACATCCCGGGCGAGGGCCACAACCTGCAGGAGCACTCGATGGTGCTGATCCGCGGCGGTCGCGTAAAGGACCTCCCCGGCGTCCGCTACCACGTGGTCCGCGGTACCCTCGATACCACCGGCGTCAACGGCCGTCGCCAGCGCCGCTCCAAGTACGGCGCCAAGCGCCCCAAGTAAGCGCGCGAGAGAAAGCTAAGCTCCCATGTCCCGTAAAGGCATTACCACTCGCACTCGGCCGAGCAACGACATCCGCTACACCGATCATCCCCAGGAGATGAATCGGAGCATCCACAAGTTCATCTGCGGCATCATGAACGACGGCAAGAAGTCGATCGCCGAGAAGATCGTCTTCGGCGCCTTCGACCTCATCTCCGAGCGCACCAAGGACGATCCCGTCAAGGTGTTCGAGAAGGCCGTGGCCAACGTCCTCCCCCGCCTGGAAGTCCGCTCCCGCCGCGTCGGCGGCTCGAACTACCAGGTCCCCGTCGAGGTTCGCCCCGAGCGTGGCCTCGCCCTGGCTTACCGCTGGCTGATCGGGTTCTCCCGCTCCCGCCCCGAGAAGACCATGCGCGAGCGCCTCGCCAACGAGATGCTCGACGCGGCCCAAAACCGTGGCGGCGCCGTCAAGAAGCGCGAAGACACCCACAAGATGGCCGACGCCAACAAGGCGTTCGCCCACTACCGCTGGTAGTGCCTCCCGCTGGCGGGCGACAAGTCCGCCAGCCCCAGTTCCTCATCGAAGCTCGTCCAAACACGACAACTTTGATCCTGCTGCCGCCCGGTACGACTCGTACCTCGCGCGCAGGCTTGCTCCCGGGCCCCTCACCCGCCACACCCGCTCCACATGGAGACGGATGGCCGGTGGAGCGGCCCTGCAGTCGTTCCTGAAGCCTCCGTCCCTCGCCCTCCGCCATCATGCACCCCCCCGAGAACATCGCGGCCATCCGAGACATCGGAATCATGGCCCACATCGATGCCGGGAAGACCACGACGTCCGAACGCGTGCTCTTCTATACGGGGATCTCGCATCGTATGGGCGAGGTTCATGACGGCGCCGCGGTCATGGATTACATGGCGCAGGAGCAGGAGCGGGGCATCACCATCACCTCGGCGGCGACGACCTGCTTCTGGAAGGGCCACCGCATCAACCTGATCGACACGCCCGGCCACGTCGACTTCACCATCGAGGTCGAGCGCTCGCTGCGGGTCCTCGACGGCGCTGTCGCCGTTTTCGACGCCGTCGCCGGCGTCCAGCCCCAGTCGGAGACCGTCTGGCGCCAGGCCGAGCGTTATCACGTCCCCCGCATCGCGTTCATCAACAAGATGGACCGCGTCGGCGCGACCCTCGACCTCTCGGTCGACATGATACGCCGCAACCTCCACGCGCATCCGATGGTGGCCCAGCTCCCGGACGGCGTCGAATCCGCGTTCAGCGGCGTCATCGACCTGATGACGATGGAGACGATCCGCTGGCCCGATGAGCTCGGTGAGCAGGTCGTGCGTGAGCCGCTGACCGAGGCGCACCCGCTGCACACCGACGCCGTGCTCGCCCGCGAAGCCCTCGTCGAGGCGGTCGCCGAAGTCGATGACGAGGTCATGGGCGTATTCCTCGAGGCTGGTGTCGGCGGCGTCCCCGTCGAGCTGCTGCGCGCCGGAATGCGTCGAGCCACCATCGCCAACAAGGGCGTCGTCGTGCTCTGCGGCTCCTCGCTCAAGAACAAGGGCATCCAGCCGCTGCTCGATGCAGTGCTCGACTATCTGCCCTCGCCGCTGGATCTCCCCCCCGTGGTCGCCGTGCGCAAACACGACAAGGCCGAGGTGGTTCGGCTGCCGGCTGTGGATCAACCGCTGCTGGCGCTCGCCTTCAAGGTGCTGCACGACCCGCACCGCGGCCCGCTGGTGTTCTTTCGCGTCTACTCCGGCGCCCTGCGCGTCAAGGACGGGATCCAGAACTGCACGCAGGACCGCAAGGAGCGGGTCACCAAGCTGTTGCAGGTGCACGCCAACAAGACCCAGGAGATCGAGGAGGTCACCGCCGGCAACATCGCCGCGGCCGTGGGTCTGCGCTTCACGACGACCGGAGATACGGTCATCTCGGCCAAGGACGGCGAGCAGGTGATCCTGCCCGGCCTGGAGATCCCCGAGCCCGTCATCTTTCGTGCCATCGAGGCCCGCTCGACCGCCGACCAGAGTCTGCTGGTGGAAGCCCTCGAGCGCATGCAGCGCGAAGATCCCAGCTTCCGCGTGCGCATCGACCCCGATTCCGGCCAAACCCTCATGGGCGGCATGGGCGAGCTCCACCTGGAGATCATCGTCGACCGCATCCTCCGCGAGCCCCCCCGCGTCGCCGCCAATGTCGGCAAGCCGCAGGTCGCCTACCGCGAGACCGTCGGCCGCAGCCTGACCCTCCCCATCGAGTACGACCGGGAGATCGGCGGCAAGCGTCAGTACGCCCGCCTGGTCCTCGAGGTCGTCCCCCGCGAGCGCGGCGCCGGCAACAACTTCGTCAGCCTCCTGCCCGAGCCCGTGCTGCGCACCACCAAGGGCGGTCCCGCGGCCGTTCCGCCGAAGATCCTGCCGGAGCACCTCGCAGCCGTCCGTGACGGTTCGGCCGATGCCATGTCCCGTGGCCCTTTGCTCGGCTACCCGCTCGTCGACGTGGAGATCCGCCTCCTCGATGGTGGCTTTGTCGAGGGTGACTCAACTCCCATGTCTTTCCGGGCCGCCACGACCATGGGAATCATGGAAGCCCTCGAAAAGGCCAATCCGACGCTCCTGGAGCCGATGATGAAGGTCGAGATCGAGGTCCCCGAAGATTTCACCGGACATGTCGTCTCGGATCTTCGCGGTCGTCGCGGCCGAGTCATGGCCATGGGCCCGCGTCGCGGCCTGCATGTGGTCGATTCTGAAGTTCCCTTGGCGGAAATGGTCGGGTATGCTACCGCCCTCCGCTCTGCTACGCAGGGCCGGGCCAGCTACTCGATGCACTTCAGCCACTACGCCGAGGTCCCCACGGATCTGCAGGCGTCCATCGTAACCCGCACCCGGGGTTATTGATCCATCTGGATCCAAGGCCTGCCCTCAAAACTCTCACACGGCCGTGGAGAGATGCGCCGGATCGGGCTTTCGCAAACCCGCACAAGCTGGTAGATCCCGCGACCCTTCCCCTCCTCTCACGCCAAGTCCCCCCTGATCGACGAGAAGAAAGCGCCATGGCGAAAGAAGTATTTGTCCGTAACAAGCCCCACGTGAACATCGGAACGATCGGGCACGTGGATCATGGGAAGACGACGCTGACGGCGGCGATCACCCGCGTCCTCAGCCTCAAGGGTTGGGCGGAGTTCAAGGGATACGACCAGATCGACAAGGCGCCCGAAGAGCGCGCCCGCGGCATCACGATCAGCACGGCGCACGTGGAGTACGAGTCGGAGAAGCGGCACTACGCCCACGTCGACTGCCCCGGC
>NZ_JACCSO010000216.1 GCF_013812955.1 Nannocystis sp.
ACGCCGAGCAGGATCGGCCGGCGCATCGCCATGGCCTCGAAGATCTTCGAGGGCAGCACGCCGGCGAAGGTCGGGCTGTCGCGCAGGACCACGGCGCTGATGTCGGCGGCGGCGAGCAGTCCCGGGACCTCGCGCCGCGGTACGGCGGGGATCAGGTGAACGCGGTCCGCGACGCCGAGCGTGGAGATCTCGGCGGCGAGCCCGGCACGGGCTGCACCGTCGCCGACCACCACGACGTGCAGCTGCAAGTCGGCGGGGGCGATCGCGGCGGCGCGCGCGAGCAGGCCGACGTCGTGGGCCATGCCGATCGTGCCGCAGAACAGCAGCAGCAGCGCGCCCTGCGGGATGCCGAGGCGGGCGCGCAGCGGGGCGGGCGGGGTCTCGGGGTCGAAGAGGTCGAGGTCGGCGCCGTTTTTGATCACGGCGATGCGCGCCGGGTCGACGCCGTGGGCGACGAAGTGGGCGACGAAGCTATCGGTGACCGAGACGATGCCGGCGGCGCCGCGGTAGAGGCGGTGCTCGAGGCGCTCGAGGGCGCGGATCGCCAGGTGGCGCGGGGGTAGTGCGCCGACGCTGACGATCGACTCCGGCCACAGATCCCGGACCTCGAGCACGAAGGGCAGCCGGCGCAGGCGCGCGAGCGCGAGGCCGGCGAGACCGGTGAAGATCTGCGGCGAGGTCGCGATCACGAGGTCGAGCGGCGGGAGCTTGAGCGCCGCGATCGCGACCTGGGCGGCCGGCATCGCCGCGTAACCGAGGCCGCGCACCAGGATGCCGCGGTTGGCGGCCGGGAAGGTCGGCACGCGGTGGACCTGGATGCCGTCGAGCTGGTCGCGGCGGTACTCGGCAGCATGATAGCCGGGGTAGATCACGCCGCGCGGATGGCTCGGCTGACCGGTGACGACGTGGACCTCGTGGCCCAGGCGGACGAGCGCGCGCGAGAGCTCGTGCACCCGGGCTGCCGGGGCGTTGCTCTCCGGGGGGAAGTAGTGCGAGAGGTAAGCGAGGCGCACGGGACCTCCGAGTAGAGCACAGTTCAGTTGGGCCAGTAGCAGTAGCCGCCGGCGCACTCCATGCCGTCGGGGCAGAGCTGTCCGTTGAGACAGTAGAGGACGCAGGCCTTGCCGCCGTCGCCGAAGATCGCCTGACAGCCGGGGATCGCCGTGCCGGTGGTCGGCGGGGCGAAGCAGTCGCAGTCGTCGACGCAGTCACGCAGGCCGCAGATGTTGAAGCCGCCGCTCTGCGGGCTCAGGCAGGTGACGCTCTGGGGGCCGCCGTCGCTGGTCCATCCGCACAGCTTGTTGTCGGTGAAACCGTTGCTCTCGCAGGCGTTGTAGGCCCCGGAGGGTCGGTCCGGGCACGCATCGGCGGCGGCGGTGGTGGTGTCGGTGGTGTCGGCGGCGGCGGTCGAGCTGGTCGGCTCGGCGGCGGTGCTGCTCGAGGATGCATTCGCGGTCGTGCTGGCCGTGGCACCGCCGGTATCGTCGTTCGATTCGCCGGGGCAGGCGGCGAGCGCGAGGAGCGAGGCGAGCGAAACAGACCGAACCATGATCAACATGGCGGCATGCTAACCGATCCGGCTCAGGGGGTCGCTATGAGGCGATAGAACGGCTCCGTCGCCCCGGGGAGTGAGATCTTGGCGCGCAGGTGGGTGGGGACCGAGATGTCGGCGAGGGCGGTGGTCCAGGGGCCGGCGGCGGTCGGCCCCGACTCGAGGGTGTAGAGCTCGCCGGGGACCAGCTGGGTGGTCTCGATCGTGAGCAGCAGGTCCTGCCAGCCGATCACGGCGCCGCCCCAGGGGCGGGCCAGCGGCTCACCGACGAATACGCCCTCGCCGGGCCAGTCGACCGACTTCCAGTAGGCCTCGATCACGGTCTCGCCGCGGAAATAATGCGGCAGCAGGGCGCGGCTGTCGGGGAACTTGTTGACGTAGTTACAGGGCTCGAAGGCGGTGCCATAACTGGCGGTGGCGCCGGCCTCGAGCCAGCGCACGATGCTCATCTGGCCGCTCTGGGGGATCGAGCCGCCGTACGAGGTCAGGTGGTCGGCGACCGCCCCGGGCAGGTAGGTGTTGGTGGCGAGCTGCGGCACGTCGGCGAGGCCCGTCAGGTAGAACATGACGTCGGTCCTGTGCTCGATGAAATTGACGGCCAAGTTCTCGCTGTTGTCGATGTACTCGAGCTGCAGGCCGCCATCGTGGGCCCAGTCCGATTGGGTCTGGATCAGCTGAGGCCAGCGCACGCTGCGGTCGGGGTCGGTGGTGCGCATGAAGTAGCCGGCGCCGGTCGGGAAGGTGCCGTCGGACGCGACGCCGCGATCGATCAGCTTAAAAACCTCGTCGGCGCTGACGCCCGCGAGGTGCATGGCGGGGCGCAGGCCGTGGTCGGTGAAGGGGGCGAGCCCCGGCGAGTCGTAGTAGCCGCTCGCTGCGGTCGCGCCGCAGGGGTTGCCCTGGGTGCTGCAATACTTGTTGTCGGCGCCGAGGGCGAGGGCGCTGACGAGCGACTGACAGTCGACGCGGTGCGGGTTGGTCCACGCGACCGCGAAGGCCTGGATCTGCGGGCCGATCGCGGCGTCGATCTGGGCCTTGAGCGCGGTGAAGTCGGCGGCGCCGAGGGTGTCGGCGGGCGGGAAGCTGAGGGTGATGACGTTGGATGCGGGGATCTGCCGCTTCTCTTGATAGTAGGCGGCGACGGCCACCGACTGCGGGTCCTGGTCATTGACGAGGAGCGCCAGCTCCTCGGCGAGGATCGAGGCGCGCGGGAGGATCACCGTCGGCATGACCGGCATCGGCTCGCCGGTCGTGGTGCCGGGCTCGGTGCTGCTCGAGCCGGTGGTGGTCGCGGGCTCGGTGGTGGTAGCGACGGTCGTGCTCGTCGCGTCGGTCGGGTCGGTCGTGGTCGGGGCGCCGGTGCTCGCGCTGTCGGGGCTCGTGGCGCTCGCGCTCGTGCTCCCGGTGCTGGCGTCGTCCCCGGGGGCGGAGCAGGCGGTGAGCGGGAGCAGCAGGAGCGCGAGGCGGCGGCGGAGCATGCGCCGCAGGATATCGCGGGCGCGCCGGCGGTGTCAGTTCAGGGCCGGCGGAGCCGGGGTCAGTTCAGGCCCGGGTCGTTGCGGCGGAACACGAACAGGCGGCCCCGGGGGCTGCGGACCCGCAGCAGGTCGTTCGGGTCGTCGCCGTCGCGCAGGAGCGCGGGGTCATGGGCGCCGCGGTAGCCGGGGTGGGGCGGCGCGGCCGATTCGCTGCGGGCGGCGAAGAACAGGAAGGCGGCCAGCAGCATCATCATGAAGTGGCCGGTGTACAGGCCGAGGGCGGCGAAGCCGAAGGCGGCGACCTTGCCGATGGTGGCGGCGATGCGGGTGGCGCGGAGGTGGCCGATGCGGCTCGAGAGCGCGGCCCGGAGCACGCGACCGCCGTCCATCGGGAAGGCGGGCAACATGTTGAAGACCGCGAGGCCGAGGTTGGTCCACGCGAGGCTGCCGATGAAGCTGTCGGGGCTGACGTCGCCGGAGATGGCCGCGAAGGTGAAGAGGCCGCCGGCGAGCAGGAAGCTGACGACCGGGCCGGCGAGGGCGACCAGCAGCTCGACGCGCGGGCGCATGTGCTTGGCCTCGATCTGGGCGACGCCGCCGATCGGGAGCAGAAGGATCTGCCGGGTGGCGATGCCGAAGCTGCGGGCCGTCAACGCGTGGCCGAGCTCGTGCGCCACCACCGAGGCGAACACCGCGACCATGAACGCGACGCCGAGCAGCGCGGCCAGCAAGGTGCCCGCGCTGGTGTAGCTGCTCCATCCCGCCCACACCAACAGCAGCAGGAAGGAGGCGTGCACGCGCGTGTCGATGCCGAACAGTCGGCCGAGGTTCCAGGACCAGGACATGAGGGATCAGGGTGAACACGCCTGGCCCGCGGTCAAGGTCCTGGCCACGGGCGGGCCGCCAGGGCCGGATACGGGGCGAGCGGCGGCGGGAGCGGCCCAGGTCCCCGCGGTCGAGGGTTGCCTTTGAGCGGCAAGTTACAATTCGACGCTGTCTCTTTGCGCGAGTGACGCGATGTTGCGCGTCAGCGGTCTCCGGCGCGCATGGCGCCGTGATCGCCTGGAGTGAACTGGGTCATCAAGTCAATTCTTACAAAAGGCGACTCGATGCGTCTGTTTTTGCAAGAATTGACTTCTACGCTCAGGCTCTCGAAAGTCGATTCTTTCAAAGAGTGATGCACTGCGTTACTTTTCGTGAGCATTGGCTTCTCGGTCCGCAGCTGAGTACATCCTCGACCTGGCCTCTCGAGGACGTCACCACTTCTCGACCGGGGAGGTCATGACCGCTCTTGGCGTCTCACTTAGCGCAGTGCGCGCATCGCTTCGGCGCCTTAAGCGCCGTGGCGAGATCGCTGAACCGTACAGAGGCTTCCACGTCATCGTCCCCCCAGAGTACCGGCGCCTCGGCTGCCTGCCCCCGGAGCAGTTCGTCCCGCAACTGATGGAGTATCTCGGTGGGACCTACTACGTGGCGCTCCTCAGCGCAGCCGAGTTACACGGCGCTGCTCATCATCGCCCACAAGCGTTTCAAGTCATGCTTGCGAAGAACCGCAGAGCGATTGCCTGTGGTGAGGTACGAGTCCAGTTCATCGCGCGCCACGATCTCGCGCGCACGCCTGTTGTCGAGAAGAACAGCCCGCGTGGACGCATGCGCGTCGCCTCGCCCGAGGCCACCGCCCTCGAGATCGTAGGCTATGCCGACCATTGCGGCGGCCTCGACAATGTTGCCTCGGTCCTCGCGGACCTGACCGAAACGCTCGGGGCCACGAAGCTCCTTGAAGCCGCACGGCTATGTCCCATCGTTTGGGTACAGCGGCTTGGGTATCTTCTCGATCTGGCAGAACACCAGGACCTGGCGAACAGCCTCGTCGACCATGTTCGTGAGCATGCGCTCACGTTCGCACCGCTCGTGCGTGCCGAGCCCGCCACTCGCGTGCCACGCTTGGGACGCTGGAAGCTCGCCCTTAACGCCAGCGTGGAGCCGGACGAATGATAGCCAGGGACTATATCACCGAATGGCGCGCTCAAGCTCCCTGGATCGCTGATGCTCAAGTCGAGCAGGACATGGTGATCAGTCGCGCGCTGGTCGAGATCTTCGGCGCGTCAGGACTCGCGCAACGACTCGCTTTTCGCGGCGGCACCGCGTTGTTCAAGCTCCACCTGCGGCCCCCGGCCCGCTACTCGGAGGACATCGACCTCGTTCAGATCACGTCCGAGCCGATCGGCGAGACCTTTGGCGCGGTGCGTGCAGCGCTCGATCCATGGCTTGGCTCTCCCAAGTTCGATCACAATAAGCTCTGTGTAAAACTCACCTACCGCTTCGACTCGGAAGATCAGCCGCCGAAGCCGATGAAGCTCAAGATCGAGATCAACTCGCGCGAGCACTTTACCGAGCTTGGATATGTTCAGGCGGCCTTCGAGGTCCGATCACGCTGGTGGAGCGGGTCGGCCACGATTACGACATTCGCGCTTGATGAGATGCTGGGCACGAAGCTGCGGGCGCTATATCAGCGCCGCAAGGGACGAGATGTCTTTGATCTCTGGTACGCGCTCACTCAGGCATCCGCATCGCCCGAACGTATCGTCGCGTGCTTTGATCGCTACATGCGAGAAGGCGGACACAGCGTGTCACGGGCCATGTTCGAAAAGGGCTTGCAGGAGAAGCTCTCCAACTCGCTCTTTCGCGCCGATATGACGCCGCTGCTTCGACCCGGGGTCAATTGGGATGTGGATCGTGCGGGAGCGTTGGTGATGGAGCAGTTGATTGCGCGTCTCCCCTGAGTTGGGTCCTCGACGCCGCCCGCGCCTGGCGGAGCCTGGTTCAGGTCGCGGAGGTAGGTTCGCCGGGGAAGCGGCCGGGGAACACGAACTGGGACTGCGGGTTGCGGCCGCTCGGGGTCTCGCGGGCGCGATAGTTCTCGGGCAGCTCGGCGGGGTCGCCGAGGGCGCCGACCGCGACGGCGGCGAGGGCCTCGTATTTTTCGGGGTCGACGCCGAGCTCGCTGTAGGCGCGCGCGGTGTCGAAGCCGGCCATCGCGTGGGCGTAGAGGCCGAGCACGCGGGCCTCGAGGGCGAGGGACATCCAGGCGGAGCCGACGTCGAAGGCGGCGGTGCGGTTGGGCTTGCCGTTGTGGCTGAAGTTGCGGCTGGCGAACAGCATCAGCAGGAGCGGGGCGCGGCAGGCCCAGGACTGGTTGGCGGGGACCAGCAGGCCGCACAGGCGGGCGTGGTCGTCGGTGGCGCTGGATTCGGCGTAGACGACCCGCCAGGGCTGCTCGTTGAAGCAGGAGGGGGCCCAGCGCATGGCCTCGAACAGGCTGGCGAGCTGGGCCGGCGTCAGCGGGTCGGGGCGCAGGGCCCGGGGCGACCAGCGATCGAGGAAGCGCGGGTCGATGTCGGCGTCGGGCTGGCGTGAGGTGGTCATCGTGAGGTGTCCTTGAGGTCAGGTGGGGCTTCGGTGAATTCCAGGCGCAGGCCGCCGGGCGGGACCGGGGCGGCGATGCATCGGCGCGGCTGGATCTGGTTCATCGCGCTCCAGCCCGGGGTCGGGCTGCACAGCCAGGGGGTGCCCGGCGGGGCCGTGATGCGGAAGCGCCGCCCGTTGGCGCTGCGGCCGTGCCAGACGTTGTCGTGCAGGATCATGGCGCAGTTCTGCGGGACGAACAGGCGCATGGTCGCGGCGACGTGCGGCTCGACGCTGTCCTCGCAGATCAGGCGCTCGCCGTCCCAGTGCAGCCGGCGCCGGTGGGTCCCGGCGGCGCCGTAGCCGTGCACGCGGGCCTCGAGGTGGTCTGGCCCATGGGACAGGTCGCGGTGGCTCGCCCGGCCGCCGACCCGGTGGCTCGCCCACAGCTCGTGCTGGTTCGGATCGCCCTCGCCGACGGTCACCGTGTTGTGCGCCCGGGTGCTGCGCGCGTAGTCGCGGCCGCTGCCGGGCGTGTAGGTGCCGACCCCGGCGTCGATGACGATGCGCTCGCCATGCAGCGAGAGCTCGATCGCCAGACCGTCGGCGTGGATGTGCCCGGGCTGGTGCGCGAGGCCGACGCCGCCGGTGTTGAACAGCAGGGTCCAGGGCCCGAAGCAGCGGCGAAACAGACCGGCGTCGACGGCGTCGGCGGAGCCCTCCGGGAGGTCGCGGCCGAGGCGGCCGGCGAGGCGCTGCGGGGTGACCGGCGCGCCGAGCTGCGAGTCGTTCCACAGGGCGACGTCGCCGTCGGGGTGGGTGAAGGCGGGCAGGGCGAGGAACATGCGCTCGAGCGCGGCCTCGAGGCGCAGGGCGACCGGGGCGTTGATGCGGGTGGGGCCCAGGGCGACGACGCCGGCGAGCTGCTCGGCGAGCAGGCAGTGATAGGAGGGGGTGCGTTCGCGGTGCACGCCGTCGGGGCCGAGCTGGGCCTCGACCTGGGCGGCGAAGGCGGGCAGCAGGGCGACGAGCGGGACGGTGGCGGGGCCGGCGAGGGAGAGGCCGGCGGAGCAGAGGGCGGCGAGGTCGGTCCAGACGTGGTTGCCGCCGAGGTGGTGTTCGACGTGCACGCGCAGGTGCTCGAGCTGGGCGGCGAGCGAGCCGAAGATCCTTCGCCTGGCGCCGGCGTCGAGGTGGGACTCCTGCTCGCCGAGCCAGCCGAGCCAGTGCAGCGTGCGCATGGCGGTCGGGTAGGGCTCCCAGCCGACGCCCTCCTGGTGGTGCTCGATCCAGTGCTCGACGAGCGCGCAGGCCTTCGCGACCGGCAGCTGCGACAGCCAGCCGTGGTAGTGCAGGGTGTAGACGTAGAGCGGATCGGCCTCGGGCTCCCAGCCGTCGACGCCGGGGTCGTAGGTGCTGTGACCGAGCAGGCGCAGGCCGCCGTTGGCCATCAACATGCCCTCGACCGCGGGCGGCGGCATCGCCAGCGCGACCCCGGTCAGCCCCTCGCGGGTGACGCCGGCCGGACGGCGCGCAGGACCGCGCAGGCGACGAAGACCCTGATACAGCAGCTGCCGCGGGGTCAGATGCACGAGCGTGCGCAGCCAGGTACCGGAATTCATGAGCGCGAGGACAGGAGGCCGACGGGATCGACCACCATGAGGTGGAGCAGCTGGTCGGGGCGAAGGTGCCGGAACTGGCGGTGCGCGACAAGGATGACGAGGATGTCGGCGGCGGCGAGGGCGTCGCTCAAATTGACGAGCGGGACGCCGTCGATCGGTGAGCGCTGCAGGTGCGGCTCGACCACCGACAGCTCGAGCCCGGGGTCGGCGGCGAGGGCCTGGGCGATGTGCAGGGCCGGGCTCTCGCGCAGGTCGTCGATGTCGGGCTTGTACGTGAGGCCGAGGCACGCGACCTTCGGCCGGCGCAGGCGCGCGGCGAGCTGGCGGACCTGCCCCAGCACGCGCTCGGGCCGCTGATCGTTGACCTGGCGCGCGGCCTGGATCAACGGCGTGTCCTGCGGGGCCGCCGCGGCGATGAACCACGGATCCACGGCGATGCAGTGGCCTCCCACGCCGGGACCGGGGCGAAGGATCTGGACGCGCGGGTGACGGTTCGCGAGGCGGATGACCTCCCAGACGTCGAGCCCGAGGCGCGCGCAGACGTTGGCCAGCTCGTTGGCGAAGGCGATGTTGACGTCGCGAAACGCGTTCTCCGCCAGCTTGCTCAGCTCGGCCACCTCGGCGCCGCAGCGGTGCACGGCGGCCCGCACGAAGGTCTCGTAGAAGTCGGCGCAGCGGGCCGTGCAGGCGTCGGTGAGGCCGCCGACGATGCGCTCGTTCTCGACCACCTCGCGCAGCACGGCGCCGGGCAGCACGCGCTCGGGGGCGTGGGCGAGGAAGACCTCGCGACCGGGCACCAGGCCAGAGCGCGTGATGATCGGTGCGACCAGCTCGCGCAAAGTCCCGGGCGGCACGGTCGACTCGAGCACGACGAGGCAACCAGGGCGCAGGGCCGGGACGATCGCGTGGGCGGCGGCCTCGACGTGACGCAGGTCCGGCAGATGGTCGGGGGTGATCGGTGTGGGCACACAGATCAGGAAGGTGGCCGCGGGCACCGGCTCGGGCACGGCCCGCAGCGTGCCGGCCGCGACCGCGGCCCGAACCAGCGCGTCGAGCTCGGGCTCGACGATGTGGATCCGCCCGGCGTTGATGGTGTCGAGGATGTCACGGCGCAAGTCGACGCCCGCGACGCGGCGACCGACCGTGGCGAGCACCGCGGCGGTCGGCAAGCCGACGTAACCAAGGCCCAGCACGCACACGTCGTACTCCGAAGTTTCCCGGGCGGGGGGCGTGGACGGGGTCACCTTCGTGGCATGCTATCGATGAGCCGCGATGCCGTCCACCCAGCCCCGCATCCTGATCGTGTTCGGCACCCGCCCCGAGGTCATCAAACTCTGGCCGGTCGACCGCGCGCTCCGGGCCCACAAGGACTGGCAAGTGACGCTCTGTAACACCGGCCAGCACCGTGAACTGGTGCCGCCGCTGCTCGAGAGCTTCGGCCTGGCCCCCGAGATCGAGCTGGGGGTGATGAACCCTGGCCAGAGTCTCAGCTCGCTCATGGCCCGCCTGCTCGACGCCCTGGACCCGGTGCTCGACGCCCTGCGCTTCGACTGGGTGGTGGTCCAGGGCGACACGACGACCGCGCTCGCGGCGACGATGGCCGCCTACCACCGCCGCGTGCCGGTCGCCCACGTCGAGGCCGGGCTGCGCACGCGCGACCTGAACGCCCCGTTCCCGGAGGAGGGCAACCGCCAGCTGATCGCGCGCCTGGCGAGCCTGCACCTGGCCCCGACCCCGCGGGCCCGCGACGCGCTGCTGGCCGAAGGCGTGCAACCGAGGCACATCGAGATCACCGGGAACACGGTGGTCGATGCCGCCCGCTCGATCGCCGACCGCCTCCCCCTGGACGGGGTGCCCCCGGTCGGCGCCCCGCTCGAGCTGCTGCGCTTCTCCGGCACGCGCCCGCTCGTGCTGATCACCGGGCACCGCCGCGAGAGCTTCGAGGGCGGCCTGGCGGCGGTCTGCGACGGCCTCGCCGAGCTCGCGCGCGCCTATCCGGGCGCCGACTTCGTCTACCCGGTCCACCTCAATCCCAGCGTCCAGAGCGCGGTCCGCAGCCGCCTCGCCGGCCTCGCCAACGTGCACCTGCTCGAGCCCCTCGACTACCCGGCCGCGGTCTGGCTGCTGCGCCGCTGCCTGTTCGTCGTCACCGACTCCGGCGGCCTCCAGGAAGAGGCGCCCGAGTTCGGCAAGCCGGTGCTGGTCACCCGCGAGAGCACGGAGCGCAGCGAGGGCCTCACGGCGGGCTGCGCCGAGCTGGTCGGCTACGAGCGCGCGCACCTGGTCGCCGCCGCGCGCCGCTTCCTCGACGACCCGACGACTGCGCCGCTGTCGGTCGCCAATCCCTACGGGGACGGTCACGCGGCGGCCCGCTGCGCGATGGCGTTGCGGCGGCGTCTGGGTCTCTCGACGACGGAGCTGCCGGACTGGCCATGAGCACGACGCCGTGGGTGCTGTGGCTGGCAGGCAGTCTCGCCTTCGTGCTGGTGGCGCTTGGCATGCCGCTGGCGATCCGCGGCTGGAGAGCGCTGGGCCGCCAGGACCGCGAGGTCAGCCTCCGCAAGGTTCACATCGGGGAGATCCCCCGCGTCGGCGGCTTCGTGCTGATGCTCGGATTCGCCATCGTGGCGATCCGCGGCCTGGCAGGCACCACCGAGCTGTCGGCGGCCCACGAGTGGTTCTCGCGCAACCCGATCACCGGCGCCGTGCTCGGGGCCCTGATCTGCGGCGGCTTCGGCCTCCTCGACGACCTCGTCGGCCTGCGCGCCCGCTACAAGCTGGCCGGGCAGCTCGTCGCGGCCACCCTCGCGGTGTTCGGCTTCGGCCTGCAATGGGTGGCGCTCGCCGACCTGCTCGGCCCCGCGTCGATGCTCGCCGACCCGCTGACGGTGCTGTTCCTGGTCGCGGGCGTCAACGCGATCAACCTCAGCGACGGCCTCGACGGCCTCGCCGGCGGGATCACGGCGATCGGCCTCACGGTCGTGGTGCTCGCCGCCGCCAGCCACGGCGCCGCGGCGGTGGCGGTCGGCTGGGTCGCCGCGACCGCGCTCGGGGCGGTGCTCGGCTTCCTGCTCCACAACCGCCACCCGGCGCGCGTGTTCATGGGCGACGCCGGCAGCTACTTCCTCGGCTTCCTGCTGACGGCCCTGTTGTTGCTGGTGCATCCGGTGCGCGAGCGGGTCGCGATCATCAACCTGTCGATCCCGCTGATGGTGCTGGCGCTGCCGCTCTTCGACATGCTGCTCGCGATCGTGCGCCGGGCCGCCCGCGGTCAGCCGATCTTCGCGCCCGACTGCGATCACATCCACCACCGCCTGCTCGCCCGCGGCCTGCCGCACGCGCGCGTGGTCCAGGTGCTGTGGCTGTCGGCGACGCTGTTCGCCGGCCTCGCCTACCTGAACGTGATCGGCGTCGGCGGCTGGTCGACGCTGACCGGCGCGGCCCTGGCGATGCTCGTCGTCGCGGCGCTGCTCGGTTATCACAACCTGCTGCGCCGCCTGCCCGCGTTCACCGGCGACCACCTGCTCGGCCTGCGCGACCGCCGGCGCCAGGTGATGGAGATCCTCGCCGCCCTCGACCTGCTGGCCGCCAGCGAGAAAGACCTCGAGGAGCCGCGCTGGCGCCGTCTGACGCCGGAGCTGGCGCCGGTGCTCGCGCGGCTCGGCGTGCCCAGCTTCCAGGTGCGACGCGACGCCGAGGTGGTCGCCAGCACGGGCACGGACCAGGGCGCCTGGGCCTGGCTCAGCTTGCCGCTGCCCGGCTCGCCCGGGGTCGAGCTGCGGCTCGCGCTCGCGGTGCGTCTGCCCGATCTGCAGCCGGAACAGTTGATGCTGCTCGAGCGCGTGGTCGCGGTGCTCGCGGGTGCGCCCGCGGGCCAGCGATGAGTGGCTGAGTGGCCGAGTGGCCGAGTGGCCGAGTGGCCGAGTGGCCGAGTGGCTGAGTGGCTGAGTGGCCGAGTGGCTGAACCGCCGACCGGCGGATCAGCAGATCACTCGCCAGGCTCCTCGGCAGCGTCCTGGGCGAGATCCATCACCGGTTGGCCCGGCCCATCCGGCAAGTCGGCGGGGGCCTGCCCGGCCTTCACCTGCTCGGCGATCTCCACGAGCGTGTAGCCGGTCTCGAGCTGCTGGTGAATCCAGCTCGCACGGTCCACTGCCCAGCCCGGCCAGCGACTGTGCACTCCGGCTCGGCCGCGACTGATGATCGTCGGCTCGGGCAAAAGCTCCATCTTACACCAGCGGCGCAGCGTGTCGCGGTGAACTTCACCGGCCGCGGCGGAGACTTCCTGCGTGGTGGCAAAGGGGCTCTTGGGGGCTTTGGTCCGGGCCGGCATGGCGGGGCGCGACTCTACTTTGCTTCTGCAGGCCTCGGCGAGGGGGCACTTGAATGAAAGCGAGAGGTGTGCGAGAGTATATTTGGAGTGGATCAAGAATGATTCAGGACAGTATCAAGACACGAAAAATGCTGCGTCGAGCCTGGACAAAGCGGGCTCTGCAGCGCTGCTGTGGCCTGTGCGGAGCCTGCCCGGGCTGTAAGGCCGTCGGGGGCTGTGGGGCCCAGGGCGGCATCCTCGACGCCGGCCATGACGGCATCCATGACGGAGTCGGCGGCGGCTACGCCTGGGCCCGGCAGGCAGAATTCGCGGTGCTCATCGGTGAGCAGCGCAAACCGATCGGCGCCCTCACCCGCGACATGCTCGAGGCCTATCGCTGGCTGCACGGGGCGCGCGAGGAGCTGGCGGGCACCGCGATGAAGGGGCTGTGGGTTGGTTGGCGGCGGGGATCAAAGTCGCAGTGGCGACGACAGGAGCCGCTGCTGTCGCTGGCCGAGCTGGCCGAGCCACTTCGGGGGCAGGGCGGACGGCTGGATCCAGTGCCGCTGGTCTCGACGCCCCTGGTCGCGTCACCGCGGGCGGCTCGCGCCCGCCTACTCAGGTTGCTGCGGCGCGGGGGGCTCGACGCCCCAGCATCGGCCTCCCTGCTGCAACGCTACGAGGGCTACTTCCCCAGCATCGAGGTCGGCGTGGCGCAGATCCTTCATGCCCGCCTCGGAGGCGATCTGACCTGGCTTCGCTGGCTCGACCTGCGCGCCATGCTCCGGGACCTGATCTCCGCCGCGGCGCTGTGGACCCTGCCGGACCGCGGTGAACGGGGCTGGCCGGCAGGGCTGCACCTGTTCGCCAGCTGAGGCCCTCGACTCGCCATGGTGCTTTTCCCACGGAGATGCCCCACGGCGATGGACCACGGCGATGGATCCTGGTGATTCTCCCACGGTGGGCGGGATGACGGCCTGGCTGCATATCCTTGGCTTGGCGAGAGCGCTCGACTACTATCGCCTCGCCGTCCTAGCGACCTCCTGTCGCGCACGGGCAACGAACCCGGAACCGAGGCAAACCGATGAAGTGGGTCGAAGTCAGGCACGATGGAGACGGCAACCGTGGCGCCGCATATGTGGCCGAGGTACCCGGCGGCGTGCTCATCCGTACGGTGACGCACCTCATCCTTCATACCGGTCTGTATGTGTCCGAGGCCCTGGCCTTCGTGCCCAACGTGACGGTCTCGGACTTCGAGCGCAAACCTCGCGACGAGGACTAGACCCCGGCTCCGCGGTCGCGGAGCCTTCGTCGGGGTCGATCCCAGCGCGAAACCAACGCAGAAGGCCACGCCGGCGACGCCGGCATGGCCTTTGGGACATGCCCCTTAGAACATGTCCCTTACGACAGGCTCAGGACTTGCCGCCGGTGAGCATCTCCTTGAGCTCGGGGATGTCGCCGAGCAGCGGCATGAGGATGACCTCGATGCGGCGGTTCTGGGCCTTGCCGTCCTCGGTGGCGTTGTCGGACACCGGGTCGAACTCGCCGTAGCCGGCGGCGCCGATGTTCTTCGAGGTCATGCCCTGGCTGATGAGGAACTGGACGACCTCGACGGCGCGGGCGGTCGAGAGGTCCCAGTTGGTCTTGAAGCGGGCGGTCTTGATCGGGACGTTGTCGGTGTGACCGGCGACCAGGAACTCGCGGTCGTTGAGGGTCTTGAGCGCGGCGGCGAGGTTGGCGAGCGCGGCCTGACCCTCGGCCTTGAGCTCGGTCTTGCCGGAGTCGAAGAGGATGCTGCTGGCGAGCTTGACGACCAGGCGACCCTTACGAAACTCGACCTTGATGGTGCCGGCGTCGACGAGCGCCTTGAGCTTGCCGAACAGGTCCTTGTAGACCTGCAGCTCGGCCATGCGCTTGGCTCGCTCGGCGCGCAACGCCTTGAGCTCGTCCTGGGTGGCGCCGGCCTTGCGGGCGAGGTCGGCGTTCTGATCCTCGAGGATCTTGATGTCGTTGGAGAGCTTCTGGATCTGGCCCTCGAGCTGGGCGATCTTCTCCTGCAGGGTCTGGTTCTCGGCCGTGAGCTGCTTGTTCTTGCCTTGCTCCGAGCTGAGCTCGCCCTGGGTCGCCTCGAGCTTCTTGTTGGCCTCCGCGAGGGAGGCCTCCAATTCCTTGCGTTTGCAACCAGAGAGCGCGAGCGAGGAGAGAAGGACGGCGACAAAAATGCTTCGCATGGGCCCCGAAGGTATCCCATGCCGGCCGATTTTTTGATCCCGAAGTGCGGGCTTTGTAGGATGCCCCGAGCAGGATCTCGACGAAAAGGTCAAGATCTTGAATTCCCAAGGAAAAATGCCCAAAGCTCGAGAGCGTTCAGAGTCCGCGCGCGGCGCGCGAACGCGCGACACTTCTTCTGGTTTGCCGCGACCGTGGGGCGAGTTCCTCGGCATCGCGCTGCTCGCCATCGGCGTGCTGATGGTCGGCGGACTGTGTTCGTACCAGTTCGGCGCCGGCAATTTAATGGGACCGGTCGGGCGTCTGGTGGCCAGCGCCCTGTACGCGACGCTCGGCATGGGCGCTTATCTGCTGGTGCTCGGTGTGCTCGGTCTCGGCATCAAGGCCCTGCTCGGCGAGAGGATGGAGATCCGTGCCGGCGAGGGCATGGGCTTCGCCAGCGCCACCATCGCTGGATGCGTGCTGCTGCACATCACCTTCCCGGAGTATCGCAGCCACGGCCTCACCGCGGGCGGCCTCACCGGTGAAGTGCTGGGGGAGGTCGGCCTCGGCCTCTTCGATCGCGCGGGCACCTACCTGATCGCGCTCGCCCTGCTGGCGGTCGGGCTGTTCGCCTCGACGCCGCTCTCGGTCGCACACATCGTCGCGGGCGCGCGCCTGGTCGGTCGCGGCACCGTCGCGGTCGGCGTGTACCTGTGGGGCGGCGTGCTCGGCCTGATCGATGCGCTGCGCGGCAAGCCGGCCGACGACGAGCAGCTCGAGGAAGAGGAAGAGGAAGAGGACGAGCTCGACGAAGAAGAAGAGGACGAGCTCGACGAAGAAGAGGAGGAGGAGGAGGAGGAAGAAGCGGCGCCGAAGCCGAAGCGAGCGCGCAAGCGCGCACCTGCGGCGGCGCCGACTGGTGCTGCACCCGGGGCTGCACCCTCCTTCGCCGAGGAGGCGCTGTCGCAGGCCCTGCCGGCGCTGCCGGCGTCGGAGCCGCGCAAGAATCGCAAGCTGAAGCGTCCGGAAGATCTGCCGGAGATCGTCGTGGCGGCGCCGGCCAGGCCGGAGGAGGCGGCCAAGCCGAACCCGGCGAACGTTCCGAACGTGCCGAACACGCCGAACTTGGCGACGAAGAAGGACAGGCCCGCGGATGCCGAGGAGATCGACGCCGGTGATGAGTCGACGGGCCCGAAGCGGCGCCGCAAGCCCGTGGCGACCGCGGCGACCGCGGCGACCGCGACGACGGCCGCGACGACGAACTCGATGGCCCCGGAGATCGCCATCGACGAGGATGTCGATCCGGTGCGCAGGGAGGAGCGCGAGCCCGCGTCGTACGAGACCGACGACGCGCCGATGCTGATGCCGCGTCCGGGCAAGAAGCCGCCGCCGCGTCCGCAGGAGCTCGGGCAGGGGTCGGCGCCGGTGCAGATGCCGTTGCCCGACGGTGACGAGGCGCCCAAGCCGGCGCCCGAGCGCATCAAGGCGATCCCGGGGATCGTGCGTCTGACGCCGGGGCCGTTCTTGCTGCCGCCCTCGAAGCTGTTCGAGGTGCCCGACCAGCAGGTGACGGAGGTCGACAAGGGCTTCGTGCTCGAGCAGGCCGAGCGCATCGAGCACGCGCTCTCGACCTTCAAGGTCACGGGCAAGGTGACGAAGATCCACCCGGGTCCGGTGATCACGCGCTACGAGTTCAAGCCCGATCCAGGGGTCAAGCTGTCGCGCATCGAGAGCCTGGAGAACGACCTGGCGATGGCCCTGGAGGCGATCTCGATCCGTATCCTGGCGCCGATCCCGGGCAAGGCGACGGTCGGCTTCGAGGTGCCCAACGTGGTCCGCGAGATGGTCGCGATCAAGGAGATCCTCGAGAGCGAGGGCTTCGAGGCCGGGCACACCTCGAAGCTGCCGATCGCGCTCGGCAAGAACATCACCGGCAAGTCGATCAGCATCGACCTCGCCAAGGCGCCGCACCTGCTGGTCGCCGGCGCGACCGGCTCGGGCAAGTCGGTCGGCGTCAACGCGATGATCTGCTCGCTGCTGTACTCGTGCACGCCCGAGGACGTGCGCATGATCATGATCGACCCGAAGATGCTCGAGCTCAGCATCTACAAGGACATCCCGCACCTGCTGCTCCCGGTGATCACCGACGCCGAGGCCGCCAACCTCGCGCTGCGCTGGGCGGTCGACGAGATGGAGCGCCGCTACGCGGTGCTCAGCGACGCCCAGGTCCGCGACATCGGCGGCTACAACAAGAAGCTGCCGCTGCTGCTCGAGCACTTCGAGGCCGAGAAGCGCATGCTCGCGGAGGAGTCGGAGATCGCCAGCAGGGAGGCCGCGGAGGAGGGCGAGGACGCGGTCGCCGCGGAGTTCCTGGCGGGCATCGCCTTCGACCCGGACGGCCACCCGATGAAGTCGCTCGGCGGCGACATGATGGGGGCGAAGCTCGGCGACCGGCCGGAGAAGATGCCGTACATCGTCATCATCATCGACGAGTTCGCGGACCTGATGATGGTCGCGAGCAAGGAGGTCGAGACCAGCGTGGCGCGCATCGCCGCGAAGGCGCGGGCCTGCGGGATCCACCTGATCTTGGCGACGCAGCGGCCGAGCGTCGACGTGATCACCGGCACGATCAAGAACAACTTCCCGTCGCGCATCGCCTTCCAGGTGACCAGCGACATCGACTCGCGCACGATCCTCGACGGCAAGGGCGCGAAGCAGCTGCTGGGCATGGGCGACATGCTGTACATGGACCGGGGCGGCCAGCCGCAGCGGGTCCACGGCTGCTACGTGTCCGAGGACGAGATCTTGAAGGTCGTGGCCTTCATCAAGAAGCAGGCGCGCCCGGTCTACAACCACACGATCGCGGCCAAGCGTGATGGAGAGGAGGACGACGAGCCGAGCGATCGCCGCGCCGACCCGCTCTACGACAAGGCCGTGCAGATCGTCGCCGAGACCCGCAAGGTCAGCACCAGCATGATCCAGCGCCGTCTCAACATCGGCTACAACCGCGCCGCGAAGATCGTCGAGCAGATGGAGGCCGACGGGGTGATCGGCCCGGCCCGCGGCACCGCGCCGCGCGAGGTCCTGGTCCAGGCCGCCTGAGCCCGGTTGCGACCGGGGGTCGAAGCGCCGGTCCATTGCCGGTCCATTGCCCCCCCCCGGCCGGCACCGGGT
>NZ_JACCSO010000221.1 GCF_013812955.1 Nannocystis sp.
GCTGCTCGGCGCACCGGAGGGCCGCGCCGAGGGCGTCGCGCTGCTCAAGGGCATCGTCGCCGCCGGCCCGCTCGACTATTACGGCCTGATGGCCCGCCAGCGCCTGCTCGACGCCGGTGAGGAGCCCGGTCCTCTACCTGTCCTTTCGCCCATGTCCACAGAGACAGGTGATCCGCCGACCCCGGCCCAGGCGCGCGCGACCTTTGCGGCGCTGGTCAGCGCGCACGGCACGGCGATCCCGGCGCTGCGGCGCGGCGATTTTTTGTACGCCGCCGGCTGGTGGGACGAGGCCCAGCGCGAGCTGAGGATCGCGGTCGATACCCTCGAGCTGGTGGCGCCGATCGGCAAGTCGGGCTGGGTTCCGCGCCACGAGGACCACGTGCGCGGGCTGGCGTGGCTGGCCAACTGGAAGCAGCCCAAGCTCGCGGCCCCGCGCGAGGCCCGGGCGCTGCGGCGCGACGCGGACGCGGTGGCGATCCTGCGCGACGGTCTGCGCGGTTTGTGCTGGGCGCTGGGCGAGCCGAACCGGCTGGCCCGCCTGACGATCGCGGCCGCCGGCAACTACCGCGCGCGCTGGCACCCGCGGGCCTATCGGGCGATCGTCGAGCGCGAGGCCGCGGCCCAGTCGGTGGATCCGACCCAGCTGTGGGCGCTGATGTACACCGAGTCGCGCTTTCGTCGTCACGCGGTGTCCTCGGTCGGCGCGCGGGGAGCGATCCAGATCATGCCGAACACCGGCGAGCTGCTGGCGGCCCGCCTCGGCGAGACCCTGGACGACACGGACCGGCTGTTCGACATCGACACCAACGTGCACCTCGCGGCCTACTACCTCGCCGAGCTGCTGCGTAAGTTCCACGGCCAGGCGGCGATGGCTTACGCCAGCTACAACGGCGGACCCTTCAACGTCGAGCGCTGGCTGCGGGCCAAGGTCGACACCGCGGGCGGCGGCCAGCCGCTCGAGCTCGACGTCTTCATCGCCGAGATCCCGTTTCGCGAGACCGCGAACTACACCCGCCGCGTGCTCGAGGTGCAGGCCGCCTACAGCCTGCTGTACCGCGGTGAGCTGCCGCGCTGGACCAACACCGTCGACGCCCAGGTCGAGGCGAACATCGACTTCTAGAGTGTCGCCCGGCGTGCGATGGCGCGCGAGCGCGCGCGTTTGCAGCCCTTGTCGGCCGCGGCGCCGCGGTCTAGCGTGGAGCTGCACCGGGCTTGAACCCCCCGGTGCGGCCCTGACGGGCTCCGGAAGGACGATCTCGTGATGAATGAACGGCTCAATCAATTGGGGCAGGCGGCTCGACGCTTAAACGAGGGATCCGACCAGCTCAACACGCTGATCTCGGCGATCGATCGGGCGCTCGCGCGGCTGATGATCGGCATGGACTACGTGCACCCGCGGCCGCTGCAAGAGATGATGAGCGTCGGTCGTGACGGCAAGCAGGTCATCGAGCTCGGCTTCCTCGGCTACCTGCGGATCCAGAGCGAGTACCACCTCTGCATCAAGACGGTGAAGATCGTCGAGTCGAGGGTCGCGGCCGCCTCGGAGCGTCCGGGCACGGTCACGCCGCTGCTGTCGGCGCCGCGTACCCTGCGCCACGCGGCCGTCGATCTCCTGCCAGAACTGATCAAGGTGCTGTCAAATCAGGTGGGAGACTTGGTGGCCCAGATGGAGCGCCGCTGCGAAACCGCGAAGTCGATGCTCGAGCAGCTCGAGGGTCTCGAGGCGCACATCGCGGCCAGTCGCGAGACGCTCGTCAAGGACAACCCGCGTTAGCGGTCTCAGCGGTAGCTGGACGCGCTCCAGGCCCTTGCACTCGCTCGCGGACCGCGGACCTGGTCCATGGTTGTCCTCACTCACGGGGGCACTACGATCATGGCATCCTTGCGAAGGCTCTTCCCAGTCTGTTTTCTCCTTGCCGGCGTCGGCGTTGCAGGTCACGCCCGCGCCGACGAGCCGCTGACGATGCGCGAGAGCTGGTCCGGCAAGGTCGGCTTCTTCAGCACCGGGGCTGCGCTGGCCAAAGACAGCGACATGGACGGCAAGGTCGACATGTTGACCCAGCCGGCCACCGTCAAGGTCACGGCCGAGGACCTGCCGGACGGGGCGGACCTCGAAGCCGGTTATCTGTACTGGGGTGGCACCCAGCTCCCGACCAAATGTGCTGACAAGGCGAACATCGACGACACGGTGACGTTCACGCCGCCCGGCGGGATGGCGACGATGGTCAAGGCCGATGTCTGTTACTGCTCGTCCTCGGTCACCTACGAGATGCAGCTGTGCCGCGCCGATATCACCGATCTGGTGAACAAGATGACGGGCGACTTCGTGGTCACCGACTTCACCGCGGCGGTCGCCAACACCGACACCGATAACGCCTCGTTCGCGCTGGTGCTGGTCCACGAGGCCGACAGCCTCAAGGAGCGGCGCATCGCCCTCTACGACGGCCTGTTCGCGCTGGCCGCCGGCGGCACGCCGAGCGCCACGGTCACGCTCGACGGGCTCGAGGTCAGCAACCTGCCGGCGGGCGACCTGACCTGGTACGCGCTCGAGGGCGACGTCACGCTCGGCGAGGGCGAGTACGTGCAGGTCAAGGGTCTGCCCGGCAAGGGCATGTCGCAGCTGTTCGACGATTCGAACCCGGCCAACAACCCGTTCAATCGCACGATCAACACCATGAACCCGCCGATGAAGGGGGTCACGGGCGTCGACATCGACCGTTTTTCGCTGAACTCGATCCTGAAGGCCAACGACACCAGCATCGAGATCACCTACGCCGCCGGCATGGACAAGTACTGGATCGCCTTCAACATCATCGGCGTCGACGTCGCGGATGTCACGGGCGGCGAGTTCGCGGCCGCCTCGAGCAAGTCCTGGGCGCTCACCGGCGACGTCAACGGCGACGGCATCGCCTCGCCCGGCGACACCGTCACCTACACGATCCACGTCGAGAACACCGGCGACACCGCGGGCGTCGTCAGCGTCATCGACCAGATCCCCGACGCCGCGGCGTCGTGGATGCTCACCGAAGCCGCGGGCGGCACCGACAAGAGCCTGGGCAATACCATGATCGTCGAGGGCCTGGCCCTGCAGCCCCTGGCCGCGCTCGATGTCGTCCTGACCCTCGTGCTCGGCGACGTGCCCGACCTCGAGGCCGTCATGAACATCGCCCAGATCGACAACGGCAAGCCCGAGCTGGTCGAGCTCGCCGCCCCGCCGCTGGAGGTCCGCCGCGACGGCGACGCCGACACCGTCTTCGACACCGACGACAACTGCCCCGACGTGGCCAATCAGGACCAGGCCGACGGCGACAACAACGGCCAGGGCGACGCCTGCGAGGCCGCCACCGGCACCACCACGGGTGACGACACGAGCACCAGCGGCTCGGTGCCGACCACCGGCCAAGGGGACACCACCCTCGACGCCGCGACCGACACCGCCGGCACGACCGGGATGGCCACCACGGGCGATGTCGGCACGACCGGCAGCGCGAGCGACACCAGCGGAGAGACCGGGGAAGGTGGTTGCAGCTGCCGCGGCACCGACGCCTCGGCCGGGGCTCTGGGCTCCCTGGGCATGCTGCTGTTGCTGGGCGCGGCGGGCGTGCCCCGCCGTCGCCGCCGCAGCGGGGGCATGAGGGCATGAGGGCATGACGGCATGACGGCGTGAGGCGGGGTTACGGGGGCGGCTCGAAAGTGCTATACGCGCGGCGATGTCTGGTCGCGTCCTCGTCACCGCCGCGCTCCCCTACGCCAACGGATCGATCCACCTCGGGCACATGCTCGAGGCGATCCAGACCGACGTCCACGTCCGCGCGCGCAAGCTCGCGGGTGAGGACGTCGTGTTCATGTGGGCGGCGGACACCCACGGCACGCCGATCGAGCTGCGCGCGCGCAAGGAGGGCATCACCCCCGAGGCCCTGATCACGCGCGCCCACGCCGAGCATGCCGGCGTGTTTCGCGACTTCAACATCGGCTCGGATATCTATCATACGACCCACTCGGACGAGACCCGGATCCACGCCGAGGCGATCTACGCGGCGATGAAGGCCGGCGGCTACATCCACACCCGGGTGACCTCGCAGCTCTACTGTCCCAACGACGAGAGGTTCCTGCCCGACCGCTTCGTGCGCGGTGAGTGCCCGAAGTGCGGCGCGCTCGACCAATATGGCGACAGCTGCGAGAAGTGCGGCTCGACCTACTCGCCCACCGAGCTCAAGGACCCGCACTGCTCGATCTGCGGGACCACCCCGGAGGCCCGCGACTCCGAGCACCTGTTCGTCGCGCTCGGCCAGCACGAGGCGTTCCTGCGCGAGTGGCTGCGCTCACCCGAGGAGGGCGGCCGCACGCGCCTGCAGCCGAGCGTGCGCAACTACGTGATGCGCTGGGTCGAGGAGGGCCTGCGCGACTGGGACATCTCGCGCGACCCGCCCTACTTCGGGTTCTCGATCCCCGGCTACGAGGGCAAGAAGTTCTTCTACGTGTGGTTCGACGCGCCGGTCGGCTACATCGGCGCGACCCAGCGCTGGTGCGACGACCAGGGCCACAAGCTCGACGACTACTGGCGCGACGACGCCGAGATCGTGCACGTCATCGGCAAGGACATCGTCTACTTCCATTGCCTGTTCTGGCCGGCGATGCTGCACACCGCCGGCTACACGACGCCCTCGCGCGTGCAGGTGCACGGATGGCTGACGGTCAACGGCGAGAAGATGTCGAAGGCCCGCGGGACCTTCATCCTCGCGCGCACCTACCTCGAGCACCTTCCGGCGGATTACCTGCGCTACTACTTCGCGGCCAAGCTGGGCGGGGACCAGGACGACATCGACCTCAGCATGGAGGATTTTGCGAACCGCGTGAACGCGGATCTGGTGAACAAGGCGGCCAACCTGGCGAGCCGCTGCGTGAAGTTCGTGCACGGGCGGCTGAACGCGCAGCTCGGATTGCCGGCCGCCGACGCGGCGCCGCTGCTGGCCCGGGCGGCGGAGCGGCTGGCGCTGGTGCCGGGGCTTTACAGGGAGTTCGAGTCGGGCAAGGCGCTGCGCCTGGCGATCGAGATCGCGGAGGACCTGAATCAGTTCGTGACCGAGTCGGCGCCGTGGAAGCTGGCGACCAGCGACCCCGAGCGGGCCCGCGCGGTCTGCTCGGCGGCGATCTACGCGGGCAAGATCATCGCCGCGATCCTCAAGCCGGTGCTGCCGGCGTGGGCCGAGAAGACCGAGCGCATGCTGTTGCTGCCGGCGCCGCTGACCTTCGCCAACGCCGCCGACCCGTTGCCCGCCGACCACATGATCGGGGCCTACGAGGTCCTCGCGGAGCGGCTCGATCCGGCCGGTCTGGCGGCGATCGTCGAGGCCAGCAAGGAGACGCTGGGCGGCCCGGCCGCTGTGGAGGGCGCGGCGGGTGCGGAGGGGGCAGAGGCCGCGGAGGCGCCGACATACACCGTCGAGCCGCTGACCGCCGAGGCGAGCATCGACGGCTTCAAGGGCGTCGACCTGCGCGTCGGCAAGGTGCTCACCTGCGTCAGGGTCAAGGGCTCCGACAAGCTGCTGCAGCTGTCGGTCGACCTCGGGCCGCTCGGCAGCCGGACGATCTTCAGCGGCATCGCCCTCAGCTATGCGCCCGAGCAGCTGGTCGGCAAGCACGTGGTCGTGTTCGCCAACCTCAAGCCCCGCAAGATGCGCTTCGGCCTCAGCGAGGGCATGATCCTCGCCGCCGGCGCCAGCGACGACGCGGTCACGGTGATCGAGCTCGACGGCCGCAGCCGCCCGGGCGATCGCATCTCGTGATGCCGGGGTGATATCTGCGAAGACGGGCGCCTGTCCTGGTGGACAGGTACCCGTTGGCTCTCGACATGATGGGCACCTGTCCTTCAAGACAGGCGCCCGTTGGCTCTCGCGAAGATGGGCACCTGCCCGCGAGGACAGGTACCCATCAATGGGTCCGCGTCCAGTCGCTCAGCGGGCCGCGTGCAGGGCCTGGGTCAGCGTGCGCTGCAGGCCTCCGAGGCGCTCGGCGAAGCGGCCCTCGCCGGCGAGGCCGCGCAGGCGGGTGAGCACTCTGGCGACCGTGCGCTCGGCGACGCCGATCATGCGGCCGCGCAGGCTCAGGTGCTTTTGGGTCTCGCCCAGCAGCACCTGCAGCGAACCGATCAGGTCGCGCTCGAGGCGCTCGGCCAGCGGTGCGAGGTCCGGCTCGGCGCGGCTGACGTTGAAGTGGATGACATCGGTCAGCGCCGAGCAGGCGCGCGACTGGGCGTCGCGGAAGCGGTCGCGGCGGGTGTGCAGGTCGGCGTGGCAGCCGTCGGCGAGCAGGGCCACGAACTCGCGCAGGTGGCCCTCGGCCTCGCGCAGCGCGGAGGTGTCCTTGAGCTCGCGCCTGAGCTCGCCGAGATCGGCCAGCAGTTCGGTGGCGACGTGGAAGCTCGGCAGTTCGCGGACGGAGGTGATGACGCCCGGGGGCAGGGCGCGGTCGAAGCCGAGGCTCGGGGCGCTGGCTTGCCAATTCACGGTGACGCCCTGGCGTGAGGCGCTGCGCGGGGCATGGCGGTCGGCGGAGGTGGAGTCGTCGGTCTCGAGCTCGGCCGTCTCGAAGTCGGCCTCGGCCTCGGCATCGCCATCGGCCTCGGCCTCGGCATCGTCGGCATCGTCGTGGGTGCCGGCCGCCTTGCGGGCCAGGAGGTCATCGCGGTTGATGAGCCAGCGGGCGCCGATGCGGCGGGCGGGGAGTCGACCGGTTTGGGCCATGTGGCGCACGGTTCGCTCGCTCTTGCCGAGCAGCTCGGCGGCGTCTTTGATGGAGATCTCCATGAGGTCCTCGTCGGTAAAGCGTGGTCGGCCGCCTGGGGCCGAGCAGCATCGTAGCCGAAGTCGGATCGCGCGGAGCATTTCCGGCAACATTTCTTGCCGGATCCGGCACGACGATTGCCGAGTTCGGATCAGGTGTGGCCGACCGGGATCTGGCCAGGTGTTCAGGGCCGATCAGGCATCACGGGGGCGACCTGGCTTGACGCGCACGGAGGTCGAGGCCAGGGTCGGGGCCGTGAAAAAGCCGGAACAGCAGTGGGAGACGGTGCGCTTCGTGGCCGTGCGACTGCCGGAGGTGCCGCCGGAGCGGGCGGGCGAGCCGGCCGTGCAGGCCTTCGAGCTGCGGCCGCGCGCCGGGGGGGTCCCGGCGCGGGCTTGCTTCTCCTTAATACGGCAGGTCGTCGATGCCGCGGCGGCCGACCCCGACCTGCTGTTCGCGGCCCGCGCCTGGCTGGCGAGCCGGGGCGGCCGCACGCTCAACCTGCACGACGAGACCGGTGAGGTGCTGGCCGCGGGTGGTTTCACCCTGGAAGACCTGTCGCAGGCGGGGGAAGGATCTGCCCGGAGGCTGGTCAGCCTGTGTCCCTCGAACGCCGAGATCCTCGGGGCGCTCGGCGCCTTCGACAGGGTCGTGGCGTGTGAAGATTCGTCGGACTGGCCCGTGGAGGTGCAGGCATGCGAGCGCCTCGGCCCCGACCTCGGGCCCGACCTCGACCGCGTCGCCGCGCTCGCGCCCGACCTGGCCCTGAGCTCGCTCAGCGTGCCGGGCATGGAGCGCAACGTCACCGGGCTGCGGGTCCGCGGGGTCCGGCAGCGGGTGCTCGCGCCGCGATCGATCGACGATGTGCTGGCCGAGCTGCGGCTGGTCGGCGAGGACCTCGGGCTGGCCGAGCGGGCCTCGCAGGTCGTCGCGCAGATGCAGGCCGAGCGCGAGGCGCTGCGAGCGGCGCGGCCCGAGCGGCCGGTCGGGGTGTACCTCGAGTGGTGGCCGCGGCCGATGTTCTCGCCGGGCGCCGCCTGTTACAGCAACGAGCTGATCGACCTGGCGGGCGGCTTCAACGTGTTCGCGGAGCGTCCGGGCGCGAGCGTCGAGGTGACGGCGGAGGAGCTGCTGGCGGCCGATCCAGCGCTGTGCTTCGTGTCGTGGTGCGGGGTCGCGGAGGCCAAGCTGGATCCGGACAACCTCATTCGTCGGCCGGGGCTGGAGGCGCTGCGGGCGGCGCGAGCGGGTCGGGTCTACCGCCTCGACGAGCGGTTCTCGGGGCGCCCCGGGCCGCGCATGCTCGAGGGTGCGCGCATCATGGCGCGGGCGATCGCGGGGCTGTAGCGCTTCGCCGAATTTTTGTGCTGCGGATCGGCCTGTGACAAGGGTCGTTCATGCAGCCGGTGTCGCTCGATCCCCAGGTCGCTCGTCTTGTCCAGGAGCTCGGTCAGTACCGGGGGTATCGCACCCTCTGGCTCGATCGCCGCGGATATCTGTGCCACAGCGAGCCCGAGGACGACTACGAGGATATCGGCTTCGTCTATGTCGCCACCGTGTTCCTCCCCGACGCCGACGAGCTGACCCGCACGCTGGCGCAGTTCACCGCCCGCCGGGCCGCCCGCGTCGGCTCGTGGCCGATCGCCGCCGCGCTGCGCATGAGCCCGATCGCCGCGCTCGCGCCGGCGTGACATGAAATGAGTGGACCTGGCCTTTGGGCCAGGTGTGTGGATCAGCGCCGGCGACGGCGCAGCAGCGGGAGCAGGCCGATGCCGAGCAGCCACGGCGCCGTCGGCGATTGGCGGCAGCCGCAGCCTTCATCGTCGAGGTGGCCCCCGGCGTCGCTGCCGGTCCCGGAGCCGCCGCTGCTGCCACCCGTGCTGGTCGTATCGGCCTCGCCGGTGGTCGGGGTCTCGCCGCCGCCGCTGCTGCTGGACTCGTCCGCGCCGCCGGTGGTGGTCTCCTCGACGCAGACCGGACCGGGGTCGATGGGACCGTCGACGTGGGTGCGGTTGATGAGGCTCGCGCGGCCGCGGGTCTGGTCGACATATTGCGCGAGCGAGCGGTCGATGATCTCGTCGATGGCGGCGAGCTCGGCGTCGCACAGGACCTCGCCCGGGCGTTTGATGAGGATGAAGCTGAGGCTGAACTCGTTGGGGGCGTCGGGGTAGGCGGGCATACGCGGACCCTCGGCGTCGATCACGTTCTTGATGGCGATGTCGCGGCGGGTGCCGCTGACGGTGTACTGGTCGGCCTGGAAGCTGAAGCCGTCGATCGGCGCGCAGGACTTGTCCTCCTTGGCCGAGTCGACGCAGTCGTGCGGGTCCTCGATGAGGAACCATGGCTTGACCTCGTCGGGGCTCATCAGGCCCATCAGGTACAGGTCGAGGTCGCTGAACTGGTACTTGTCGAGCTTGGCGGCGGTGAAGGTGCCGTCGCCGTTGTCGGTCCACTGGTGGCCCTCGACCGGTGAGCCGCCGTTCTCGAGGTAGAAGCTCCAGTGGGCCTTGGCGCGGCCGAGCATGCTGTCGGGGGGCGCGTCGCCGAGGTTGGCGTGCACGAAGGCGAGCCAGGCGTGGCCGAGCTCCTGGCCGAAGACGAGCGAGATCCACTCGTCGTTGATGCCGGTGTTGCCGGGCAGGATGAAGTTGTGCCAGTCGTTCATGTGCAGCAGACCGGCCATCTGGCTGTTGGGCGTGTCGTCGAAGAACTCGGCGGGGATCACCGCGTCGAGCTCGGCGGCCTGCTTGTAGCCGATGCCGGCGACGTCGTTGGCGAGCGACTGATAAAACGCGCCGACGCCCTTCACCAGGCTGAAGGTGCTGTAGATGACGAGGAACTGGCTGTCGTCCGGGTGGGCCTCGAGGAAGCCGTCCTCGACGGCGTAGTAGCCGGCGTAAAACGGCTCGCGCGTGAACCAGTTGGCGTGCTCGACGCTGCCGTCGACGTCGTCGAAGATCATGAAGTTGCCGCGCTGCTCGACGAACTCGATCGGCGCGGCCAGAGCGAGCGAAGGAGCGAGCGAGGCAGCGAGGGCGGTGAGGAGTACCGGGGCGGCGCGGCAGAGCACGCAGGCACCATATCAGGCTCCGCTCAGGGCAGCCGGCCCCAGAGCAGCAGGCGCTCGAAGGCGTAGAGGTACGGACCGGCGCCGAGGGCCTCGACGACGCGGCGGCGATACTCGGCGAAGAACTCGCGGTAGCGCGCCGGGCTCAGCAGGCGCTTGTAGCCGGTCAGCAGGCTGCCCTGCAGGAAGTCCGCGACCCCGGCGCCCTCGCCCATGCGGTGGGGATAGACCTGGAGGCGCACGAGGGATCGCTCGAAGCCGAGGCGGTCGAGCAGGACCGCGTACTCGGCCGGGGGCAGGGCGGTGAAGCGCTGGATGAAGCCCTCGAGCTCGTCGCTGTAGGGCGGCTCGCTGGCCAGCTGGGCGGCGAGCACGTGGCCGGGGTGGTGCTCGTTGAAGGGGATCTGCACGGCGAGCTGACCGCCGGGGCGCAGCATGGTGGCGAGGCGGCCGAGCAGGGCCGGGTGGTCGGGCAACCAGTGCAGCGCGGCGTTCGAGAGCACGAGGTCGAAGCGCGGGCCGGGGTCGAAGCTGGCGATGTTTTGCAGGGCGAAGCGCAGGCCCGGGGTCGCGAGCCGCTCGGGTGTGAGGGCCGGCGGATCCTGGCCGGGTGGGCAGGTCCTGGCGAGCATGACCGGCGAGCTGTCGAGGCCGAGCGTGCTGCGTGCGCGAAGGTGCGCATGCATGTGCTCGGTGAGCTCGCCGGTGCCGCAGCCGAGGTCGACGAGGTCCAGGTCCGACCCGGGCTCGACGAGCGCGAGCAGGTCGTGAAAGGGCCGCGCGCGCTCGGCCCGAAACTTGTCATAGATCGCTGGTTCCCAGGTCATGCGCGTCGAGCTTGGGCGCGGCGCCGGGAGGCTGGCAAGCATGAACGAGCATGAACGAGCATGAACGAGCATGAACGCGGCGAGCCGCTGGCCCGGATGATGGGACAGCGGCTCGGCGGCGCTTTTTAACAGTGCCCTGGTGGGCGGGTGGCTCAGGGCTTGATCGAGCTGTTGAGCACGGACTGGATGCGCTTGACCATGCCTGCGGGGTCGGCGACGACGCCCTCGGCGAGCGCGGCCTGGTCGTAGAGCAGCTCGATCCAGGTGCCGACGCGCTCGTCGGCGGGGTTCTCGGAGGCGATCTTGCTGACGGCCTGGACGAAGGGGTGCTCGGGGTTCAGCTCGAGGATGCGCTGGCGGGTCGGCACGTTCTGGCGGGCGGCCTTGAGGATGCGCTCCATGTTGCGTGACAGGCCGCCCTCGTCGTCGACGAGGCAGGAGGCGCTCTCACGCAGGCGCTTGCTGGCGCGCACGTCCTTGACGCGGCTGCTGAGCAGGTCTCTGGCCTTGCCGAGCACCGGGGCGATGTCGGCGCGGTCCTCGTCCTTCTTGTCGTCGTCCTTGTCGGGGATGTCGAGGTCGCCCTGGGTGACGCTGCGCAGCGGCTTGTCCTTGACGTTGGGGAGGTCCTGCACGACCCACTCGTCGATGGGGTCGGTCATGAACAGCACCTGATAGCCGCGGGCCTTGCAGGCCTCGAGGTGCGGGCTGATCGCCACCGACTCTTGCGATTCGCCGGTGATGTAATAGATGGCGTCCTGGCCCTCCGGCATCGCGGCGACGTAGTCGGCGAGGGAGATCAGCTTGCCCTCGCTCTGCGAGCTGCGGAAGCGCAGCAGGCCGACGAGCTCCTCCTGATGGCCGCCGTCGGTGTGCAGGCCCTCCTTCAGCACCGAGCCGAAGTTGTCCCACACCTTGGCATAATCGTCGGGGCGCTCGCTGGCGATGTCGGCGAGCAGCTTGAGGACCTTGCGGGTCAGCTGGCGGCGGATCGCGTTGAGGGTGTTGTGCTCCTGCAGCATCTCGCGCGAGACGTTGAGCGGGAGGTCCTCGGAGTCGACGACGCCGCGCACGAACCGGAGGTAGGGCGGCAGCAGCTTGTCGCAGTTCTCGATGATCAGGACCCGGCGCGCGAACAGCTGCAGCGACTTGCGGTCCTCCTGGAACAGGTCGGCGGGCGGCTTGCCCGGGACGTAGAGCAGCGCGACGTACTGGATCGGGGCGTCGGCGTGGATGTGCAGGTGGCCGAGGGGCTCGTCGCCCGGCAGCACGAAGCCGCCCATGACGTGCTTGTAGAACTCCTTGTAGTCGGCCGCGCTCAGGTCCTTGGCGGGGCGGGTCCAGAAGGCGGTCGCCTCGTTGACCTGCTTCTCCTCGTCGGTCTTGCCGTCCTTGTCCGCGACCTGCAGGCGGATCGGGTGCAGGACGTAGTTGCTGTACTTGCGGATGATCGACTCGAGGCGGTAGCGCTCGAGGAACTCCTTCGCGTCGGGCTTGATGTGCAGCTCGATGCGGGTGCCGCGGACCTCCCGCTCGCTCGGGCCGATCGTGAAGGTGCCGTCGCCGGTCGAGCTCCAGTGCACGGCCTCGTGACCGGGCACGGCGCTGAGGCTGTACACGTCGATGCGGTCGGCGACCATGAAGGCGCTGTAGAAGCCGACGCCGAACTGGCCGATCAGGTTGAGGTCGGGCTTTTGCCCGCTCTCCTGCTGGGCCTTGGCGCGCTCGAGGAAGTTGAGGGTGCCGGAGTGGGCGATGGTGCCGAGGTTGAGTGCGACCTCGTCACGGGTCATGCCGATGCCGGTATCCTCGATCACCAGGACGCTGTTTTGCTCGTCGGCCTGGACGTGGATCGCCGCCTTGGCGTCGCGGTCGCGCAGCTCCGGGTCGACCAGGCCCTGAAAGCGGGCCTTGTCGAGCGCGTCGGAGGCGTTCGACAGCAACTCGCGGAGAAAGATCTCCCGGTTCGTGTAGAGGGAGTTGGTCACCAGCCGGAGCAGCGCGCTGACCTCGGCCTTGAACTCGTGCTTCTCTGCCTTCTCGTTCACGTGGGCACCTTTTTGGCTTGCTCGAGACGAAACTTCGCCGTCGACCTCAGCAGGGGACGGCCGGCGGAGAAGATAAAGCGCCATCGGGGCGCGTCAAGGGGTCCCGAACGCCAAACAGCCCCGTGAAGCCAAACAGCCTGGTCCCCGCGCCCGACCGGGAGGTCGGGACATGGGAGCCAGGCTGGCGGAGCCAGAGGGCCCGTCAAATCAGGGGCGAAGCCCCGTGAAGCTACACGAGGATGCTGGACAGCTTCGGGGTCGGGAGGTGCACGAGGCGGCGGTGCCACAGTTGGGCGCCGATGAACTCGTCCTCGCGGGTGATGTGGTCGGTGAGGCGGGCGGTGACTTTGAAGCCGAGCTCGCCGTAGATCTGGTTGCTCAGGGTCCAATCGGCGGCGCAGAGCGTGAAGACGCTGGCGGTGTCGACCTTGATGAGCTCATCGAGCAAGGTCTTGACGCAGAACTCGAGCACGGGGATCTCCGTGTCCTTGAGCGGCGGGGTCAGCATGTCGACCTTGGCGTGGCCGAAGGAGCTGTCGGTCTCGGCGCCGACCCAGTAGTCGCGCTTGTTGAGGTGCGCGAGCACGGCGATGTCGGGGTTGAAGACGCCGCGGCGGAAGGGCGCGTAGAGGCCGCTGGCGCCGACCTCGCGGGTCATCTCTTGCAGTCTGGGGATATCGCTGACGACCTCGAAGGTGAGGCCGCGCGGCTTGGCGGTGTGCTTGAGGTCCTTCTCCTTGGGCTCTTTGCCGGTGGGGAGCGGTGGGACGGTCAGCTTGGGCGCGCCGCCCTGGATGGGTTCGCCGTCCTCCGTATAGACCCGGCTCATGATGTAAGCGTCAGCGGTGCGAAAATAGCCCGGAATGGCGCCTTCTCGGGAGAAGCCGACGCTGCGCCAGGATTTGCTGTCTTGCTTCTCGACGACGGTGAAGACCTTGCGCAGGCCTTCGGCCCGCGCGATCCTGTCGAAGAAGTCGCGCTTCTGCTGGTAATTGCCGACGCGATAGTCGAAGACGCGGAGGTTGTGGTGCCTCCGATTGAGGAGGAAGCAGAAGTCGATGTCACCCTTACGGTAGTAGATCTCTTCGACTGGTTCGTCGCCGCCGAGGAGTCGCGCGGCTGGTTGACTGGACATGTGCACTCCTGGGGGCCGTCCGAACAATGTTTCGTTGGGCGAATCCGGGGACTTATGCGTTGCCCGGGACCGGTGGTCGGGCGACGCGAGGGGGTGGCCTTCTTTGGCCTCGAAGCAAACCCTACGGTTTCTACCCCTACCACCTACAATTATTGATGTCAAAGCCTGGATAGGGATAATAGGCAAATAAATTGCAAGCCCTTTTTCAGGGGTGGCTGGCCTGTCGAGGGGCGGCCCGGAGGGACGGAACGTTTGCGCAGTAAAACGGATTTTGATCACAAAATGGCAGCATACGCGGCGCTTCGGGCGACGGTGTTGATGTGCGCTTGCGCGCTCGCCGGCTGCCCGGGAACCGAGGTCCCGGGCGAGTCGTCGGGCTGCCGCAAGGACACCGACTGCAAGGGCGAGCGCGTGTGTGAAGCCGGGGTTTGTGTGGCTCCACGGCCGGTGGTGACCCAATCGCGGCCGGCGGAACCGGCGCTGGCAGCAGCATCGGCGTGGCAGCGCGGCGGACCGGGGCGAGCGGGCCAGACTCTTGGGACCGGTCCCGAAGGCCAGCCGAGCGTGCTGTGGGATGTCGACCTGGGGGCGGTGGTATTCGCCTCGCCGGCGCTGGCGCGGGTCGGCGGGGAGCTGACGGCGCTGGTCGGGACCCACGCCGGGCGCTTCGTCGGGGTGGCGGTGGAGGGGCCGCGGGCGGGCCAGGTGACGCTCGACCTGAACCTGGGCGGCATGGTGTGGGCGAGCGCCGCGGTCGGGGACGGGCGCGCCTACGTCGGCGCCGACGACGACACGCTGTACGCGATCGACCTCGAGGGCAAGCGGGTGGTCTGGACCTTGAAGGTCGGTAACTGCGGCGAGCCGCGGGTGCCGGGGCCGGAGGGCGCCCGCTGCGACGCCGACGGCGGGCCGACGATCGCCGCGGACGGCGACCTGTACCTCGGGGCAGATGGTGTGTATCGGGTCGGTCGTGACGGCAAGGTCCGCTGGCACTACCCGGCCGACGCCGAGACGAAGGCGCGGCACGTGTTCGCCGCGCCGCTGGTGGCGGCGGACGGGTACGTCTACGTCGGCGGCCAGGACGGGCTCATCCTGTCCCTCAAGGCAGCCGACGGCGCGCTGCGCTGGAGCTACAACGTCAAGGCCGACGTCGACGGCGGCCCGGCGATGGGCGAGGACGGCAACCTGTACGTCGGGGCCGACGACGGCCGGCTGTACGCGCTGCGCAGCGACGGCAGCCTGCGCTGGAGCTTCGTGGCCCAGAAGGACATCCGCGCGGCGGCGGCGGTGGCGGCGAGCGGGACGGTGTACATCGGCTCCTTCGACGGCAACCTGTACGCGCTCGCGCCCTCGGGCGACGTGAAGTGGGTGCTGCCGACGGGCGGGCGGATCGCGGCCTCGCCGGTGATCGACGCCGCGGGCACGATCTACGTCGGCAGCCAGGACCAGCAGCTCTACGCGGTCTCGCCGAAGGGGCGGGTGCTGTGGACCTTCGAGCTGCCGGGCGATGTCGACTCCTCGGTGGCGATCAGTGACAGCGGGATCGTGGTCGTCGGCTGCGATGACGGGCACTTGCGGGCGCTCCGCTGAGCCGCGCAACGTGCGTTTGCCCGTTTGCGCGGGCGCGTAACCATGTGCATGGTTTGCGCCGTGAGCAGAGACAAGCAGAAGCGCGCCGGCGACGAGCCGAGCGCGACGAGAGAAAAGCAGAAGCGCAGCAGCGGCGACGAGCCGACTGTCGCGAAGTTGATGGTCAACCCGGCGGGCTTCGGCTTCGCCGAGCCGCTGGACGGCGGCGACAGCGTATACATCCCGCGTGGACGTCTCGGCGTCGCGCTCGACGGCGATGAGGTGACGATCCGGTTTTGGGCCTCCGACAAGGGCTACGAGGGCGAGATCGTCGAGCTGGTCCGGCGCGGCCGCACCCGCTTGACCGGCATCCCGCGGCTGATGGGGCGCACCTGGGTGCTCGAGCCCGACGACCCGCGGGTGCTGTGGCGCCCCGAGATGGTCGGCACCGGCGAGCCGGTCCGTGATGACCTGGTGGTCGTCGCGGCGATCACTCATTATCCGAACGACCCGCGCGACCCGATGCTCGTGCAGACCGAGCGCGTGCTCGGGCCGCCCGACACCCTGGGCACCGAGCAGCTGAAGATCCTGATCGAGCGCGGGATCAACCCCGAGTTCCCCGAGCCGGTCATCGCCGAGGCCCAGGGCGTGCCGCAGTCGGTGCTGCCCGAGGACCTCGAGGGCCGGGCCGACCTGCGCAAGCTCGAATTCATGACGATCGACCCGGTCGACGCCCGCGACTTCGACGACGCGGTCTGCGTCGAGCTGCTCGGGGATGACGTTCGCAGCGCCGACATGCGCCTGCACGTCGCGGTCGCCGATGTCTCGCACTACGTCCGCGAGGGCACGGCGATCGACGCCGAGGCGGCGTTGCGCTGCTTCTCGGCGTATCTGCCGGACCGGGCGATCCCGATGCTGCCGCACGCCCTGAGCTCGCACATGTGCTCGCTGGTGCCGGACGCCGATCGCCTGGCGATGGTCGTCAGCATGCGCCTCGACGCCGCGGGCGAGGCCTCCGAGGTCCAGCTGCGGGCCGCGGTGATCCACAGCCACAAGCGCCTCAGCTACGAGCAGGTGGCCGCGGAGCTCGAGGACGAGGGCAAGCTCGAGCAGCCGGTGGTCGAGCGCATCAAGCTGCTGCGGCGCGCGGCCGATCGCCTGCGGGTGATGCGTCTGCACCGCGGGGCGGTCGAGCTGAACTTGCCGGAGACGAAGATCATCCTCGACCAGGACGATCCGAGCCGGATCCGCGACATCGTGCCCTCGCGGGCCTCGAAGTCGGTGGCCCGCGCCTACAACCTGATCGAGGAGCTGATGCTCGCGGCCAACGAGGCGGTCGGCCAGATCTCGGTCACCTACAAGCTGCCGATGGTGTTTCGGGTGCACGACCTGCCCGACGCCGACAAGCTCGAGCTGCTGTCCGCGGCCGCGAAGGTGCTCGGCATGGAGGTCGACCCGGAGAAGCTGCGCACGCCTCGCGGCGTGCAGAAGTTCCTGAGCCGCGCCGAGACCCATCCGCGCGGGCAGGCGCTGCATATGTACATGCTGCGCTCGATGGCGCAGGCGAGCTACAGCACCGATAACTTGGGGCACTTCGCGCTGGCGAGCCCGGCGTATGTGCACTTCACGTCGCCGATCCGCCGCTACCCGGACCTGGTGTCGCACCGGGTGCTCAAGGCCCACCTGGCCCGCAGCGGCGGTCAGGCGGGGCCGAAGCCGGTGCCCGCGATGCCGGACATCGAGGCCAGCCAGGCCCAGGCGGCGCGCAGCAGCTCGCGCGAGCGCTCGACCGCCGACGCCGAGCGCGACAGCAAGGCCCTGTTCGCGGCGGCTTATATGCGCGACCGCATCGGCGACCGCTTCGAGGCGACGATCACGGGCTTCGGGTCGGCCGGCATGTACATCCTGCTCGACCGGCCCTTCGTCGACGGCATGATCCGCCTGGGCACGCTCGAGCGCGAGCGCGGCGAGCTCTACGAGCTCGAGGAGAGCGGCGTGCGGCTGATCGGCAAGCGCTCGGGGCACGTGCTGACGCTCGGCGACCGCCTCGTGGTCGAGGCGACCGACGCCAGCTTGCAGCGGCGCAAGGTCGACTTCGTGTATGTCACCCGGCTGGCCGTCGGGGCGCCCGCGGACGAGTAAGTGGGCCTGGCGATCGTGCCAGGCGGTGAACGAATGGCCCGGTGGTGCCCATGAATGGGCGCCGGCCGGGCCATTATTATTAGTAAATCAGTGGATCACTGGGCCAGTGGATTGGCCGCTCGGTCGATCGGCGGATCAGAACTCGAGGGCGAGGCCGACCAGCCAGGTCGAGTCGCCGAGGTTGATGCTGTTCTTGCGGCCGAAGTTGTTGACGCGCGACAGCTGCCACTCGGCGAAGATGTAGGTGTGGTTGATGCCGGTGACGCGGTCGAGGGTGCGGGCCGTGCCGCGCTCGAGGAAGTCGAGGCGGAGCATGCCGCCGAGGTTGGTCTGAAAGCCCCAGGCGCCGCCGCGCGCCTTGTCGATGACCTTGCCGTTGTCGTCCTTGATGGTCGAGATCTCGTTGCTGCCGTCCTTCGACCACCAGAAGCTGTAATTGAGGCCAGCCTTGGCGTAGGGGACCAGGGGCACGCGGAAGCGGTCGGCGAGCAGCTCGAAGCGGTAGACGACCTGGAGGGCCAGCGGCATGACGGCGAAGCGCGTGCTGTCGGCGCCGCTGCGCACGGAGTCCGGCGCGGGCGGGGGCTTGGCGAGCAGGGCCTGGGCCCTGTCGCGC
>NZ_JACCSO010000236.1 GCF_013812955.1 Nannocystis sp.
CGGGGAGGCCCGTGCGCCAGGCCATGGCCTCGTAGGCGCCGACGGGGAGGTTGCCGGGCACGACCTCGCTGGCGCGGCCGAGGGTGTCAGTTGTCCATGTCCCCTGGGACAGGAGGAAGGTCGGGGCCAGTTCGGCCGGGGCTGGTTCGGCGGGGGCTGGTTCGGCGGGGCTGGTTTCGGCGGGAACTGGTTCGGCGGGGCTGGTTTCGGCGGGGGCGCCGAGCGGTCGCAGCTCCCAGGCGAGCGGTACGTCGGGCTCAGGGGCGTAGCCGGGGCCGAGGGTGGCGGCGCGCAGGGTGACGGTCTCGCCGACCAGGTAGCTCGGTCGATCTGTCTCGAGGGACAGGCGATCGGCGGCCGCGTCGCGCAGCAGCCAGCGGATCGCGCCGAGCCACAGCAGGTCGTAGGGGCGGGCGCCGTCGACGATCGGGAGGTCGGCCGCGAAGCCGAGGCGCCAGGTCGCGCCGGTGGCGAGCACGAGGCTGCGGCCCTTGCCGGGCTCGGCGATGACGAGCAGCGGGCTGGCCGTGGCGGCGCCCGGATGGTTCAGGAGCACGGCGGCGCCGATGCTGTCGGCGTGGCGAGCGAGGTCGACGGGGTTGTAGCTGTCGAGGGCGGGCAGGCTCGACCAGTCCCCGAGGCCGGCGCCGGCGAGCCAGGCGGTGATCGGGTGGCGGCGGCCGGCCTCGGTGAGACCGGGGCGATAGGGTTCGGTGACGAGGCCGGTCGGCCTGCGGGTGTCGACGGGGAGGTTGGCCGCGAGCACGCCGGGGTAGTCGCCGGTGGCGAGGCCCATGTCGCCGCCGATCACGACCAGGGCGCCGCCCTCCTGCACGTACTGGGCGATGTCGCCGAGGTAACGGCCGACCTGATGGTTGATGGCGTCGAAGTTGTGGAGGACGACGAGGTCGAAGGAGCCGAGCTGCTCCTTGAACAGCTCGTCGGTGGGGAAGGCGATCAGGCTGAGCTCGGCGCTGGGGTCCTCGCGGTCGGCGTCCTCGATGCCGCGGAGGATGTAGTAGCTGAGCAGCTCGACGTTGGGGTCGCGGCCGAGCAGGGTCCGCAGCGCGCGCACGTCCCAGTCGGGGCGGCCGGCGACGTGCAGCACGCGGACCTTGTCGCGCAGGACCTTGAGCACGAAGGCGCGGCGGTTGTTGGCGGTGGTCGCCTCGCCGGGCAGCGGGCGCGCGGCGATCTCGTGGACGAACTGGCCGACGCGATCGGGGGCGACCTCGAAGCGGACCGGGACGGCGAGGCCGTCGTCGCCGAGGGTGACGGTGGTGGTCGCGACGACGACGCCGTCGCGGCGAAGATCGACCTCGACGCGGGTGCCGGCGTAACCGTGGGCGATCAGGTCGGCGCTGAACTCGGTGACGTTCTCGACGAAGGCGAACTCGCCCGCGCGCAGCTCCGCGAGTGCGTCGTCGCGGATCGCGGGGGCCCCGGCGCTGACGGTGGTGATCGGCACTCCGAGGGCGCCGGCGGCCAGCAGCAGCGGATCCTGGCCGTCGCCGCCGCCGCCCTCGAAGAGGCCGTCGGAGAGCAGGACGACGCCGGCGAGCGGCCGGGGATCGGCGCTCTCCGGGTCCGGTGCGGCGAGCTCGGCGAGGGCGCGCGCGAGGTCGGAGGCGGGGCCGTCGGTGCGCACGTCGAGGGTGGCGGCGGCGGCCTCACCGAGCGGCTCACCGCGATCGGCGAAGCTGCGCACCTGGACCGAGAGGCCCTGCTCGCGCCAGGCCGCGCGGGCCAGGGCGCTGTTGGACCACATCGCGCGCAGGCGCTCGATGCGGGCGGTCGTCGGGGCGTCGGGGCGATCGGCGTCGGCGAGGCCCATGCTCGCGCTGCGGTCGACGAGCACAGCCACGCGCGGGCCGGTCGGGCGCACGGTCTCGAGGCTGAGGGTGAGCTCGAGGCCGACGACCAGCAGGGCGAGCACGCCGAGCACACGCAGGCCGAGCAGGCCGAGGCGGGTGCCGCGGGGCAGACGGCGGGCGCGACGAAACGCCAGGCCGGCCTCGACCAGGGCGAGCACGGCGCAGGCGAGCAGCAGCGTGGTGACCAGGAGACCCGGGGAGTGACCCGCGATCAGGCGCCAGCGCTCCATGTCAGGGCCTGGTCCCCGGGCGGCGGGGAAGATGTTCCGAGGGACAGGTGAGGGACAGGGTGGGCGCGGTCGACTGTCCCGAGGGACAGGTAATGGTCGGCGCTGGTTGGCTCATGAACGTGGTCGGATGTCCGATGGGACAGATCAGGGCCGGGGCTTGCGGCTGTCCGATGGGACAGATCATGGCCGGGGCCTTTAGCTGTCCGATGGTACAGGTGTGGAGCGAGGCTGCGGTCGGCTTCGGCATGGATCAGCGTCAGCGGCGGGTATGGTCAGCGTCAGCGGCGGATATGGTCAGCGTCAGCGGCGGGTATGGTCAGCGCCAGCGGCGGGTGCGGAGCAGGGTCTCGACGTGGGCGCGGTCGGCCTTGTAGTCGGTGCAGGTGGCGTAGAGGAGGATGTTGACGGCGAAGCGGATCGCCCACTCGCGCTGGGCGGGGCCGCCGGGGGTGCAGGGGTGGGTATAGAGGCCGTCGGGGCCGCGGGCCAATGCGCCGCCGAGGTCGTTGCGGATCAGCAGGACCTTGAGGCGGCCCTCCTCCTGGACGCCGAGGGCGTGGTCGTAGCTGCGGGTGCGGCCGACCGGATCGTCGATGATGTAGAAGGAGCGGTAGAGGACGTGGTCGCGGGCGATGCGGGTGACGGGGGCGCCCGGCATGATGCGGGTGAGCAGCGCCTGGACGTCGCGCTCGAAGCCCGCGTCGGCGCCGCCGTCCGCGGCGTCGAAGATGATCATTCCGCCGAGGTCGAGGAAGCGGCCGAGCTGGGCCTCCGCGGCCTCACCCAGCGGCGGCAGACCGCGCTCGCCCGCGACGTACAGGAACGGGGTCGAGAACAGCGCGGGCGCCGTCGCGGCCACCGCCGAGGGCTCGCGCACGGGCTCGAGGCGGGTGCGCAGCCGCAGCTCGCTGGCCAGCTCGCGCATCGCCCCGGGGCGCGGGTTCCACTGCCCGCTGTATTGCAGCTGCGGGAGGTCGACGGTCAGCACCGTCGCGGGCTCGCTCCAACCGGTCGGACCGACGCCGAAGGGCGCACCGAAGCCGAAGGGGTCGGGAGGTTGGGCGGCGAGTTGGGCGGCGAGTTGAGCGGCGAGTGGGCGCGACAACAGGGCGCCCGCGCCGATGCCGGCGGCGCCGTGCAACCACTGCCTGCGGGTCGGGTGCATCGCGGCCGGGAGCATAGCGCGGGGCGCTGCAGCGCGCCGGCCGATGTGTCGCGTTCTTGCGCGAGGCAGCGCCGCGGCCGCGCCTTGATCGCGGCGGCGCGTGGTTGTTAGGGTGGCGCGCGCGTGTGGGGGTCAGGGACGAGAGGAGCGGTGTGGACCGCGGTGTGGACCGTGGTGGTGGCGCTCGGGGTGCTCGGGCCGCTGCTCGGGCGGGCCGCATGGGAGGGCCGCGGCGCGCTGGATCAGGCCGCGCTCGCCGCAGCGGAGGGCCGCGTCGACCGCGAGATCATGGAGCTGGGACGTGCGGCCCGCTGGCGGGTCCCGTTCGCCGATCATGACGAGGCGGCGCTGGCCCGCTTGATGGCGATCGCGGCGGAGGCGGAGCGTGGCGGGGAGGCGGGCTCACAGACGGCGCTCACGGCCTACCGTGAGGCCCGCGGCGCGCTGCTGGCGAGCGCTGCCTGGGGCGTCGCCGATCCGGATCTGCTGGATGCTGCCAACCAGGGCATCGCGCGGTTGATGGCGGCGCAGGAGCAGATGTTCGGGACCGACCTCTCGGGCACCGGGACCGCGGAGGCGTACCACCTCGGGTTGCTGCGGCAGGCCGGTGAGCAGCGGCCGCCGTGGCCGGCGCTTGCGGTCGTGGCGGCGGCGCTGAGCTTGGGACTGGCGCTGCGCGGGCGATCGTCGCGGTCCGCACGTTGGGTATGGGGCGCGCTGGCGGTGCTCGGGGCGCTAGCGACCTGGGCGCTGCGTCCGGGCTGATGATCAACCTGTCCTGTGAGCCAGGTGATGCCAAGGCCGCGCAAGTCTCAGGGGCTGGCGAAGGTCTGGGTCCAGTAGTAGGTGTAGTCGCCGAGGCCCTCGTAGGCGCCGACGCCGATCTCGGTGTAGCCGGGGCTCATCAGGTTGGCGCAGTGACCGTCGCTCTCGATCCAGCCGGCGACGGTGACCTCCGGCGTGTCGCTGCCGCCGGCGATGTTCTCCCCGGCCTGGGCGTAGCTGCCGTAGCCGGCCGCGAGGATGCGGTCGAAGGGGTCCTCGCCGTCGGGGTTGATGTGGTCGAAGAAGTTGCGGTTGTTCATGTCCTGGGAGTGCCTGCGGGCGGCGCAGCGCAGGCTGGCGTTCATCGTCAGCGGGCCGGTCGGTCCGAGTTTTCCCATGGTGTCACAATCGGCGCCCTTGGCCCGGGCCTCGTTGACGAGGCGCACGACCTCCTCCTCCCAGGCGCGCAGGGCGGGCGGCCAGCCGGGGCCGTCCTTGACCGGGTGACAGTACGGCGTGTCCCAGATCGTGCTCTCGGGCTCACCGGTGGTGGCATCGCCGGTGGTGGCATCGCCGGTGCTGATCGGCGCGGTGGTGGCGGTGGTCGTGTCGGTGCTGGTGCTCGCGACATCGGTGTCGCCGGTGTCGCCGGCTTCGTCGACCCTGCAGGCCGGTCCGAGCAGCAGCAGGGCCGCGAGCAGGCGCGGGCGCGAGGGGACACGGCGGCCGGACATGCGGCCCAGGTTAGCAAAGTTGCGGCGGCCGGACAGGCTCAGGGCGCGGCGAAGGTGGCGGTGAAGTAGAGGCCGTCGGCGGGGTCGAGCTCCTTGCGCTCGAGGCTGCCGGGCGTGGCACCGATGCCGAGCGCGCTCAGCTCGCGGGCGTATAACTTCCAGCAGGTGCTCGGGTTGTCCTGCCAGCTGAGGAGCACGGCCCGGGCGGCGCGCTCGGGGTCCGGCTCGGGGCTCTCGGGGGCCGCGGGGTCCTGTGCGGGCTGGTCCTCGACGAAGCCGACGTTCTCGGCGTAGGTGCTGGCCACGTAGCTGAGCGCGTCGAGGCGCGGTCCGGTGCCGACGCCGTCGGGGTCGACCTGGGCGAGATACAGGCGGGTCGCCATGTCCTGGCTGTGCAGGCGGGCCCCGCAGCGCAGGGCGGGATCCATGGCGAGGCCCGGGGTTGGCACAAAGGCCAGGTCGCCGCAGCGGCCGCCCTCGCGGCGCAGGTCGTTGATCTGCGCGAGCAGGGCGTCCTCGACGGCGAGGGTGTCCCAGTCGGCGACCGGGTCGCAGATCTCGAAGTCGGCCACCACCGGCGCGTCGGGCCCGGGCTCGGCCGGACCGGGGTCGCAGGCGAGCGCGAGCAGGAGCAGGGCGAGCGGGTGAGTGCGCGTCACCGGGCCAGCGTAAACGCCCGGGCCATCACGCTGCAAGCCGTCCGTGACGCCGCAAAAAAACCAGGTCGGGCCTGGTGGGTGCCAGGCCCGACGGGCAGCGGATTCACAGACAGCTCGAGAGCGATCGATTTAAGCTAAGCGTCAGTTGAGCGTCTAAGCGTCAAGAGCAAGCCAGGTCAGATAAGGGACGAAGTAAGCCAGGTCTTAAGAGTGAGCAAATAAGCCAAGAAAAGTGGGACGACGCGGACGGTTGGGCTCGTTTTGCGTCGTCGTGGTCATGCAATGCAGGCTGCAGTCCAAGTGTGCATTGCATTGAAAACATTGGTGAAATTATGAGACGCGGGCGTGGTGCCCTGATCGCGCTGCCAGGGCGCGGGCACGATGTCGCGCCCGGGTCTGACGTCGCTGTCAGGGTCCAGCGACCGTGGCCCCGGTGGCCATGACATCGCTGGCCGCGACATCGCTGGCCGCGACATCCGCGATGGCGGAGGCGCGGAGGCGGTGCCTCGTGTACGGCTCGCCGCGGCTGCTCGCCGCTAGTCCTCGCCCTCGATGATGATGGGCGGGGCGAAGCGAGACTTGAGCGGGGTGCCGTCGGGATAGAAGAAGAAGAACTCGACGCGGCGGTTGATCGCGCGGCCGTCGTCGGTCTCGTTGCTGGCGCTGGGGTCGGCCTGGCCGCGCGAGCCGACGTGGACCCTGGCGAGGTCGATCTTGCCGGCGCCGCGGGTCAGCAGCGCCTTGCGAAACTCCACGGCGCGCTGCAGGCCCAGCTTCATGTTCGAGTTGGCGTCGCCGTACGAGTCGGTGCGGCCGATCAGCAAGACGTGCAGCTCGGGGTTTTGCTCGAGCTCGGTCGCGGCCTGGGCGACGGCCGGACGGTCGTCGAAGCTGACCTGCTTCGAGCCCGAGTCGTAGTAGACGGCGGCGAGCTCCGGCGGCGGCGTGGAGCGGTCACCGGCCTTCTTGTTGGCGCAGGCGAGGCCCAGAACGAGGGGGAGGAGCAGCAGCGCGCGCGTGCGGGGGGCGTAGGCCATGGCGGCAATCTACACCCGGTCGGCCCGCGGGGCAGGCGTCACCAGTCGATGATGGCGGCGCCCCAGGTGAAGCCGGAGCCGAAAGCGGCCATGGCGACCTTCATACCGGGGCGCAGCTTGCCGTCGCGCACGGCCTCGGCGAGCAAGATCGGGATGGTGGCGGCGGTGGTGTTGCCGTAGCGCTGGATGTTGTGCGGGATCTTCTCGTCGGGCACGCCGAGCTGCTGGGCGACGTACTGATTGATGCGCATGTTGGCCTGGTGGAACAGGAACAGGTCGATGTCCTCGACCCCGATCTTGTGCGCGGAGCAGGCCCGCATCAGCGCGGCGAGCATGGTGCCGACGGCGTGCTTGAACACCAGCTTGCCGTCCATGGTCGCCCACAGGCGATCGGCCGGGACGTTGCCGCTGCGGTCGGCGTTCTTCTTGATGAAGGGGCGCTCGCGGATGTCCCAGATCTTCTGGCACAGCACCTCGGCGTAGCGGCCGTCGGCGCCGAGGTAGACGCCACGCACGCCGCGGTCCTCCTCGGTGGCGGAGACGATGACGGCGCCGGCACCGTCGCCGAACAGAGAGGCCACGGTGCGGCCGTCCGGCGAGAGGTCGAGGGCCGCGGAGTGGGTCTCGGCGCCGACGACCAGGACATGGCGGGCCATGCCGGCGCGCACGTGGGCGACCGCGGTCGAGAGGGCGTAGAGGAAGCCCGAGCACTGGTTGCGGACGTCGAGGGCGGGCACGAACTTGGCGTTCTCACCCTCGCAGAGGCCGAGCTTCTGCTGCAGGTAGACGCCGCTGCCGGGGAAGGCGTGCTCGGGGGAGAGGGTGGCGAAGACGATGAGGTCGAGGTCGTGGGCCTCGAGCCTGGCCTCGCCGAGGGCGGACCGGGCCGCTTCGAGCGCCATGTCGGAGGTGCCTACGCCGGCGTCGGCGAAGCGACGGGCCTCGATGCCGGTGCGCTGGACGATCCACTCGTGGGTGGTCTCGACGCCATAGGTGTGGATGAGGTCGTCGTTGGTGACGACCCGCGGGGGGACGTAGAAGCCGGTCCCGGAGATGTAGGCTTGAACCACGCGCGTGCTCCCTTAAGTGCGGCGGAGTCTAGCACGCAGGTCGGCAGGCCGACCGACCGCGCGCGGATATTGCCGGGTGCGCCGTAACGCATGCGGACCATGCGAAGAAGTGCGTTTGCGGCGTTTGCGGCGTTTGCGGCGTCAGAGCCGTCAGCGGCGAGGTGGACCCGATCGGGGGTCAGTGACTACGGGGCGGGCCGCCGAGGGTGAGGCCGGGGGCGCCGGGGCCGGGCGGGTCGAAGCGGTGCGGATCGACGATCTTCGAGCCGAACAGCTTGACCTTGAGCGGGCTGCAGTTGCTGCAGGCGGCGGTGGCGAGGAAGGCCTCGAGCACCTGCTTGCGGTGCGGCAGGGCGATCTGCGTGACCTGCTCGGAGAGCGGGAAGCGCTGGCCGAAACTGCCGTCCTCGGTGAACTGCTCGCTGACGTGCACGAAGCCGAGGGTCGGGGCCCAGGTGAGGCCGCCGCCGAGGTCGCTGTTCTCGAGCGAGTTGGCGTGCTCGTGGCAGCCGGCGCACGACAGGGTCAGGGTGCGGTTCAAGATCTGGTCGGCGGTGAGGCCGGGCTTGGTGATCGCGGCGTCGATGGCGTCGCGAAACGGCGAGCTGTCGCCGGCTTGCAGGCGGTAGACGTCGAACTGCCCCTCCGCGGTGCTCTGGCCGGCGTTGAAGGTGCCGACGTCGGTGAGGAAGTAGCGGTTGACGTCGGCGACCTCGAGGTTCTTGACCTGCTTGACGAACCAGGCCTTGAAGGCGACGCCGCCGGCGCCCGGGGACGGGTCGGTGAACAACTGCGGGTGCGGGTTGTCCTTGAGCAGGGTCGGGCGGATGCAGGCCCCGAAGTCGCAGTCGTGGTCGAACTTGAACTCGTGGAGCTGCCACAGGTTCGGGTCGGGCATGAAGCCGTTGGTGCGGATCTGGCCGCCCTTGGGCCCGTAGTTGTCGGCGTGCACGACCGGGCCCTTGCCGACGCCGTCGCCGAAGTAGAAGTTGTCGAGGGCGCTGCGGATCTCGCTGGCCTTGCCGAGGGTGCCGAGCTTGTGCCACAGCTCGGCGACCGGGCGGCAGCCCTCGACGCCGCAGGCGGGCGCGGGGTTCGGGAGCTGGCCCTCGAAGATGATCAGGTTGCGGTCGTTGGCGTCGTTGATGCCGGAGCGCTTGGCGAAGACGATCCGGTACTCGCCACAATTGCCGCCGTCGGTGGGGGCGAGGTCGAAGCGGTTGAACACGCCGATCGGCACGTAGCTGTCGGGGTTGGTGGCCGGGTCCTGGAACGGGTCGGTGAACGCGAGCACGCCCTCGGGGCGCGGGCACTGGACCGGGAAGGCGCCGAGCGAGGGCTTGTTCTTGATCAGCTCGTCGTCGCAGTGCTGGGCCTCGGCGAAGGCGCCGGGGCTGGGGTTCAGGTAGTCCCACCAGCGGCCGTACAGGGCCTCGCGGGTGAGGCCCGGCTCGCCGCTGGTGTCGACGATCTGCTGCATCACGCGGCCGAAGTCGAAGGGGATGAGCAGGGCCTGATCGGTGATGGCGATCGAGCGGCGCGGATCGACGGTGACTGGGTCGCCGCAGGCGAGGTCGAGCGGCGCTTGATTGCTCAGGTCGGCGGGGCCGGGGTGGCCGGGGGCTTGCGCTGGCTGGTCCGATATGGCCTCGGCCTGCACGCTGGCGCGTGAGGCCAGCTGCTCATCATCACAGGCCGATAATCCTCCGAGTCCGAGCACGCACAGCGAGGAGATTAAATTTAAGCGCGCCGCAAGCATCCGCCCAGCATACCCTGCTCGCCCATCGCGGCGCCACAAGGGCCTGGGACCGCGATCGGAACCGGGGCGCTGGAGGGAGCCGGAATCGGCGTCCGGGTGGGCGCCCGGGTGGGCGCCCGTGAACTGCGTACGGCCGGCCATGGGCGGCTTCAGGGGGTCTTGCTGCGGGCGGCGAGCCTGGCTGCGACCTTCTCGCTGGTCTCGGCCTGCCTGGTCTCCCGTATGGCCTCGGTCTCCTCGAACTCGCGCCACAGGCCCATGACCATCGCCTCCTGGTCGGCCCAGGGTTCGCCGGTGAGGCTCTTGTTGGGCTCGAGGCCGAGCATCTTGAGGGTGACGGGGCGGTCGGGGTCGAGGCCGACGCGGGCGACGCGGTTGCGGAAGAACTTGCTCATGGTGGCGGCGGTCGCCTCCCGCTTGCTCGGGCACAGCTTGCCGCCGCTCACGGCCCGGTGGACGGTCTCCCAGGTCGCCTTGGTGGTGTAGTTGAAGGGCCGGCCGTGCTCGTCCTTGCAGACGATGTTGCCGCCGGCCTTGCGGATCATGCGGGCGACGGCGCGGCGGTAGACGAGCACGTCGACGACCGCGTCGCACAGGACCTCGGGGTCGGCGGCCTTGTCCCAGACCAGGGTGAAGTAGTTCGAGTTCATCCCGAACAGGCCGTAGGTCTGCCACTTGCTGGCGTCATGGGCGTGGGGGTTGCCCTCGTAGGTGGTCTGCATCTTGCGCCACGCGGCGTAGCTGCCCTCGAGGTCGGGGGAGAGCCGGTGCACGAGGCCCTGCTGCAGGCTCGACTCGCGGACCGCCACGACCTTGAGCAGCTTGTGGAAGTCGTCGCTGGCCTTGAGGCGCCTGGCGACGTGGGCGATGACCTTCGCGGTCCGCTCCTGCTCGCCGCGCGTCAGCTTGGGTCGCGGGTCGCTGACGGTGTGCACGCACTGGCGCGGCAGGAACTTCTGGACCTCGGCGCGGTCGGCATCGCGCTCGGCTTGGAGGTCGGTGCTGGCATCGATGACCGGACGTGGGGCCGGCGGGGCCGAGATGGCGGACTCCAGGTCCTCGAGGGCGGCGTGCCGGTCGGAATACGGGCCGTCCATACTGGCACTGGCGCCATCGTCGAAGACATCCGTGACGAAGCCGACGCAATAGGCCAGAACTGTCAATTGCATCACTCGCATTGCGCAAAACTCCTTCGGTCTGGGCCGACGTTTCGAGGACACCGAGATGAACTGATCCGGTGTTTCGAGTCCATAGGCTGGGGGATAATTCGGGATCGGCCATGCGGGTGCAATTGCCGCGTTTAGGCACCCGAACGCGCGCTCTGTGGGCCTTTTTGCGCGACTCGATGCGCGGCTATCACTGTCAGATTAGGAGCGCGACCTGCGGACCGAATCTGACAGCCACAAGTTGTGGACGGCGAACGCAGCGCTCGCGCAAGATGTTGTGGTGTCACTTGCGTATTCGCCGCGACCTGTCGCAATCGCGCGGATCATCGGCCTGTGGCCCCCACCAGGGTTTTCGCGCGGGGCGAAAACCTGGTGTGCACACGCTTGCTCTGCTTCAGATCAAGCGCTGCGAAGGATCGATCTCGGCGTGCTGCGCAGTCCGCTTGGTGGTCGCGCCGGCGAGCGACGGACGCGGGTAGGGAATGTCCTTAAGGACATGTCAGCAGCGAGCGATCCGCAAGCCGTGACGCCTCAGCGCTCACCGAGACCGCGACGACGCAGCAACCACAGGAACAGCGGCGCGCCGAGCAGGCTGGTCAGCACCCCGGGCGGCAGCAACACGCCGGTGATCCCACGGGCGAGGGTGTCGACGAGCACGACCAACACGGCGCCCAGGACCGCGGCCCGCGGCAGCAGACGGCGATGCCCGGGTCCACCGGCCATGCGGGCGAGGTGCGGGACGAGCAGGCCGACGAAGCCGATAATGCCGGTGAGCGCCGTGGCGGCGCCGACCAGCAGGCCGACGGCGAGCACGGCCTTGTGACGCAGGCGCACGAGGTCGACGCCGAGCGAGGCGGCGGTGTCGTGGCCGAGGTGGAGGGTGTCGAGGTCGCGGCGCAGCCAGGCGGCGAGCGCGAGGCCGAGGGCGCAGGGCGGGACGGCCCAGCCGAGGTGCACCCACGTGCGACCCTCGAAGCTGCCGAGGCTCCACTGCATCACGCGGATGCCGAGGTCCCAGCGCTGCGCGCCGAGGGCGAGGCACAGCGTTGCGATCGCGCCGCAGAGGGTGCCGAGCGCGAAGCCGGAGAGCAGGAGGGTGGCGAGGCCCTGGTGGGCGCGGTTCAGGCCGAGCAGGATCAGGAGCACGAGGCCGGCGCCGGCCGCAGCGAGCAAGGGCGTGACCCACAGGCCGTGTTGCTCGAGCCCGAACATGAAGCCGAGCACGGCGGCCAGGGCTGCGCCGGCGCTGACGCCGAGGATGCCGGGGTCGGCCAGGGGGTTGCGAAACAGGCCCTGGGTGAGCACGCCGGCGCTGGCCAGCGCGGCGCCGACGAGCGCGGCGAGCAACGCCCGCGGCAAGCGCAGCTCCCAGACGATCGCGTCGCGCAGCCCGGCGGGCGCGGGGCCGAAGCCGATGAGGCCGCGCAGGTGCTCGCCGATGCTGCCGAGCGCCTCGGCGACGCCGATCTCGCCGGGGCCGGTCCCGAGGGCGAGCAGCAGCGAGGCCGCGAGCAGCAGAGCGGCGAGGGGGCCGAGGGGGAGGCGCATTGGGGGGCTCAGGGACCGGCTCAGGGACCGGCTCAGGGGCGGGCGAGGATCCGGGCTTGCAGCAGCTCGGCGGTGACGAGCATACCCTCGCCGGTGCTGGCGAGGTCGCGGGCCGGGATGGCGATGACGCCGCCCTCGCGCGCGGCCCGGGTCGCGGACAGGCCGGGGCCGGTATTGATGAAGTCGGCCTCGGCGGCCGGGCAGGCCGGGTCGTCGACCTCGGCGGCCGGGCAGGCGATCACGATGTAGGCCGGGTCCCAGGCGAGCAGCTGCTCCATGGCCACCGGGACATGTCCGGAGAGACCTGCACGTTCGGGCAGGTTGTCGAGGCCGGCGGCGCGGGCGATGTCGGCGAAGGAGGTGGCGCCGGTGGCGGCGTAGCCGTCGCCCC
>NZ_JACCSO010000265.1 GCF_013812955.1 Nannocystis sp.
GGGGGAGCAGCCCGATCGCCTCGACCGGCTCGAGCTGCGCCTCAAGACGCTCGAGCGTGAGAACCGGGGCCTGCGCCGCGAGCTCGAGGCGATGCGCGAGGACCAGGACGAGGTCTCGCAGCGCGTCGACAGCATCATGCCCTTGACCGGCAAGGTCGGCGGTTACCTCGACGTCGGCTTCTTCCACGCCCAGGGCAACGGCGCCGGCGTGCGCCCCGACATCGGCCATCTGAACTTCCCCGAGTACAGCGGCGTGGTCCCCGACTCGTGGGTGTTCATGGGCGACCCGCTGTCGACGACGGTCAACAGCCGCGGCGAGCCGGCCGACACCGGCGAGTCGCGGGCGATCACCTTCGACGGCATCAACAGCCAGGGCAAGAGCTCCTTCATCCTCAACGCCTTCAACCTCAACGTGCTCGCGGGCCTCGGCAAGCAGGTCTCGGTCGAGGGTCTGGTCGACTTCGTGCCGCGGGGCCGCAACGTCTCGGAGCCCGACACCGCCGGCCGCTTCGCGCTCGGAGACTTCATCGACGTGAAGCTCGGCTACATGCGCTGGCAGGTGCCGGTCAAGCGCCTCGACTTCGACCTCTACGCCGGCAAGATCGACACTGGCTTCGGCTACGAGTATCGCATCCAGGAGTCCCCGAACCGCATCGGCGTGACCCCCTCGCTGATCTGCCGCTACACCTGCGGGCGTAACCTCGGGCTCAGGGCCCGCCTCAAGTTCCTGGCCAAGCGCTCGCTGATCCTCAACCTCGCGGTCACCAACGGCAGCAGCTTCGCCGAGAACTTCGCCTTCGCCAACGAGATCGACACCAACAACTTCAAGACCTCGACCGGCCGCCTGTCCTACGTGTTCCGCGTCGGCTCCGGCCTCGAGATCGGCGCATCGGGCTCGGTCGGCGCCCAGGACTTCCAGCCCGCGGAGCTCGTGCTGCAAAAGCAGTACGGCGTCGACCTCCACCTCGAGGTCAAGGGCCTCGACCTCACCGCCGAGTTCGTGCAGGGCGAGATCGACGGCAAGACCGAGCCCGGTGACGCCCCGTGCGGGATCGCCCCCTGCCTCGACTTCAAGGGCGCCTACGGCCTGCTCGGCTACCGCGCATTGACCTGGCTCATGCCCTACGCAAGAGTCGACTGGCGGCAGGCGCACCATCAGAGCGGCGCCAGCTTCGTGTACAACAGCGACACCCTGCGCATCACCCCGGGTCTGCGCTTCGAACTCGGCACCGCCGTGATTTTCAAGCTGGAGTACACCGTCAACCGCGAGCTCGGGCGGATCCCGGAGATCCGCAACGACGTCTTCACCAGCTCGCTGGTCGCGCGCATCTGACCGGGGCGCACCGAGGTCTGCTCTCATGGCTTACTCCCTCCACGTTTTCGCCGCCCTGCTGCTGCTCGCCCCCACCGCCGAGCCGGTGACGCCCGCGTCTCCCGCCCCCATTTCGCCCGCACCCGCTCCCATTACACCCCCCATCGCGCCCGCCCCGGCACCGGCCCCGGTGGCTTCCGCGCCCGCGACCACCGGCATCGTGACCGGCGCTGTCACGATCACGCGGGACAGCCCGACCGGCAAGCCGAAGGCCGACCGCTCGGGCGTGGTGATCTACCTCGAGGCGCCGATGGACCCCGAGCAGGAGGACCGCCTGCTCGCGGAAGTGCCACCGGTGCACGAGGTCCGGCAGATCAACAAGAGCTTCGTGCCCGCCGTCAGCGCGGTGATCCGTGGCACCGAGGTCCGCTTCCCCAACGACGACATGGTGTTTCACAACGTGTTCTCGCTGTCGAAGGTCAAGCGCTTCGACCTCGGCCTCTACAAGAGCGGCACCACCCGCTCGGTCACCCTGACCCGCGCCGGCATCATCGACGTGTACTGCAACATCCACCCGGAGATGGCCGCGAAGATCCTCGTGCTCGACAACCCCTACTTCGCCGTCACCGGCGCCGACGGCGGCTTCAGCATCAACGGCGTGCCCCCGGGCACCTACCCCTTCGTCGCCTGGCAGGTGCGCGGCGAGCCCGTGCGCGGCGAGGTCATCGTCAGCGCCGGCGCCCAGGCTCGCCTCGACCTCAAGCTCGTCGAGACCCCCCAGTCCGGCGCGCATACCCGCAAGGACGGTTCGCCATACGGTCGCTACAATTGATGCGCCCCGGCGCCCCGCTGCGTCGGGTCGCCCTCTGCCTCGTCATCCTGCCGGGCTGCGGTGAAAGTACACCGCCTCCACCCACCAACAACATCGAAGCCGCTCCGGTCACGCCTGTCATGACTGTCGTGCCTGTCGTGCCTGCCATGCCCGTGCCGGAGGCTCGAAGCGCGCGCCGCTGCGGCGAGTGCCATGAATCCTACCTGACCGAATGGTCAGGTTCTGCGCACGCCGAAGCCGACCGTTCGCCGGTCTACCGGGCCATGCGCGCCCAGGCGCCCGACGCCGCGGCCTGCGATCGCTGTCACGCCCCGCTCGCCGCCGTGATCGGTCGCGCGGACCCGGTCACCGCCGAGGGCGTCACCTGCGAGGTCTGCCACGCGATCGCCGAGGTCACGCTCGGACCGCACGCCGCCTCCTGGACCCTGCAGCTGGCCGAGAATCGCAAGTACGGCCCGATCTGCGACGCCGTCGAGCCCTACTTCCACCGCACCGGCTGCTCGCCCCTGCACGCCGAGTCGCCGCTGTGCGCCGCCTGTCATCACCTCGAGCACGTGCCCGCCGAGGGCCCCGCGGTTCCGGTGTTCAGCGAGTTCGCGGAGTGGCAACATGGTGAGACGATGCCGGCCGGGCTGCACTGCCAGGGATGTCACATGCCGCAGCGTCGGCTCGCCGTCGCCAGCGGCGGGCCGATCCGCGACGCCGTCTCGGAGCACGGCGACGGCGCGGCGACCGGCGACGCCCTGCGGCTCACCGCCCGCGCCCTGCTCGGACCCGAAGGCTTGCAGATCAGCGGCCACATCGAGGTCAGCGGGGCGCCCCACGCCGTGCCCGTCGGCCTGCCGGGCCGCGAGATCCTGCTCGGCGCGAACCTGGTCTCCGGGACAGGTGAGATCCTCAGCAGCGCGGCGGACATCGTCTACAGCCGCATGCTGGTCGACGCGCACGGGGAGGAGACACCGTTCTTTCGGGCCCTGCGGGTCGGCAGCGACACCCGCCTGCGACCCGACGAAAAGCGCAGCTTCGAGCTCTGGCTGCCGGCCGCACCGCCGGACGCCCACGTCGAATTGCGGCTGCTCGAGCGGGCCCTGTCACCCGAGCTCGCGCTCGCGCTGGCGATCGAGCTCCCGGCCCCGCGGGTGCTTCAGGTCCAGCGCTTGACCGCACCGTGGGGGCGCGCGCCATGACCTCACACATCATGACCTCACACATCATGACCTCGCAACCCATGACATCACCCGGAGCCGTTCGCCTGCGCACGACGATCCTGCTCGGCGTGCTCGGCCTGGTCGTCGCGCTGGTCGCGGCCGCGATGCTGATCCTCTCCGCCCTGCTCGAGCACGAGGCCCGGCGCTCGCTGGTCGCCGACCTCGATCGCGCCGGCGTCGTGTCCGACGAGTTGCACGCGCTGCGCCAGTCGCTGTACCGCTCCGAGGCCCTCACCGTCGCCCAGGAGCCGCGCCTCAAGGCCGTGCTCGGCACCTCGGACATCGACCGCGCGACCATCGTCGACGTCGCCCAGGAGATGCAGAAGGCCGGCGGCGCCGACCTCTTCCTGCTGCTCGACGCCGGCGGCCAGCTGATCGTCGACACCGCCGACCCCGAGGCCGTCGGCTTCGACATGCGCGGCCAGCCGCTGATCAACGCCGCGCTCAGCGAGGGCGACGCCGGCGGGGTGTGGACGCAGGCGCAGCGGGTGTACC